>CAKQFW010000087.1 GCA_934230965.1 uncultured Prevotella sp. | reverse complement strand
GATCAGGATACTGCTGATAGAGCTTCATGCCAAATTCGGGGGCGAGGGCGTAGATGGCATCCATGATGTCGGCCAACTGATGTTCGTATTCTACCCACGACTTTTCTTTCAAGAAGAAATAAAACTCGATGGGCAGACCCGTGCTTGTGGCTTCGAGCTGTCGCACCATAAACGTCATGCTGGTATTTACGGTGTTGAGCGTTGAGAGCCACTGCTCAACATATCGGCGAAAGAGGGCACTGTTTATCTGCTGCCCTTCAAGCTGCTTAGCGGTGAAGAAGCCGCGGCTGATGAGATGCTGTTTGAACGCATCATCGGCAATGCGTATGCTGTGAAAGTCGAAAAACACCATACGTTTCACACGTCGGCCATCGCTCTCCTGCATGCCCTTCCAGTTTTGAAACGACTCGGCCACCAGCGTTACTGGCGACACCGTAACGATAGTATTATCAAAGTTGCGCACCTTAACGGTGGTAAGCGACATTTCTTCTACTACACCATTTACGCCCGCTTTATCAAACTGTATCCAGTCGCCCTTATGCAGCATATCGTTGCTGGTGAGGCGCACACCAGCCACAAGGCCCGTGATGGTATCTTTAAACACCAGCATCATAACGGCCGAAGTGGCACCCAAACCCGCCAAGAGACTGAGCGGACTGCGCCCCAAGATGATGGCCACCGTAACTACGGTGCCAATAAATACCGCCACTATCTTCAGTACACCACATAGCGAGTGCAGATACTGTTGCGTTGACGAACGCCCCGGCTTGGTCTCAATGCTACGAAAAGCCGAAATGAAAGCCAGCACCAGGCGCACCGTCATCACCACAATATATACGGCTGTGGCGCGGCTCATCAGCTCTTCAACCACATGGTATTGATAAAACACCAGGGGCAAGAGTAGCCATATCACAATGGCGGGCACGATACGACAGGCCGAGATAAGCACCTCTCGGCTGAACATCACGTCGTCCCATTTGGCATCGGTGTGTACTGTGAGGCGTAGCACGGCAGGCAGCAGCACACGTCGGCACAGCAGTTCGGCCAGCCATGCCAAGAACACGGCTATCAGTGCCATGAGCACGTGGCGCACTATGTGTACGGCATTGCCTTGCATGCCAGTGAGCGATATCAGTTGCTCTACCATGTCTCGCACCGAGTCGAGCACAAGGATACGGTCTTGTTGAGGATTAACGGTCATTAAATATATTTTTAGTTGACGAGTTGACGGTTGACAAGTTGACGAGCTGACGGTTGACAAGTTGACGAGCTGACGGTTGACGAGCCAACAAGTTGACGAGCTGACGAGTTGTTGCTGTGGCAAGCGACAAAGCCAAGCAGACAAGTTGCGTGCTTTGAGAATAATTATCTACTTGCCAATTTTACATTACGGTCGGCACAGTTCGGTGCACACCTTATCTTGAAAGGCGCGCCCATTGCGCGTATGTCTAAGTCCTTGGTTCATGATAGCGAAGGCCAGACGATGGCCATTGGCCGCGGTGCAGTAGCCTGCCAAAGTGCTAACGCCCGTTAGCGTTCCAGTTTTAGCATACACATTGCCATTGGTAAACGTGCCACGCATGCGCTCGCTCAGTGTGCCATCGGTGGCAGCAATGGGCAGCGAAGGTTTTAGGTGCAGCAATATGTTGCCCGTCTTTACGGCATAGCGCAAGAAAGCCACCTCGAGTTCGGCCGTAACATAATTATATAATGAGAGGCCCGAACCATCGGCAAAGGTATAGTCGTTAGGATTGAAGCCCAACTTCTGCACCAAACGTTTAATGATGGCGCGCGCCTGTCGGGCCGAAGCATGTTTGCTACCACTGCTGGCCGCTATCTGGTAGAACATCGACTCGGCATACAGGTTGTCACTCTCCTTCAGCATCTTCAGCAATATCTGGTCCATGGTGTGAAAGCGGTGGCAGATGCAGTAAGCATCGCCTGGCTTGATAGCCGTGTCGAGGTTAGCCTCTACCACGATACCAGCCTCGGTAAGTTTAGCGGCAAAGCGCTCAATAAAGTTGTCTTTACGGCTCAGCAGCAGCGGCGACAGCGTTGGGTTATCATCATCCCAGCACCATCCTTCGCCATACATCTTGTCATCTTTCATGCTCTTATCGGCATAGATGTTGCCACGTATGGTGTCTACCCCCATCTTGCGTATCGCCTCAACAAAGGCGCGAAGGTCGTCGAGGTTGAAGCGTGGGTCGAAACCTCCCACACAGTATACATTACCATTCAGCGTGTTGTTTTCTACCTTACCTGTATAGCACAGTTCGGTATTAAACTGGTAGCTGCCGCCCAAGCGGTCAAGGGCCGTAACAGCTGTTATCACCTTCATGGTAGATGCAGGGCGCATAAGCTGTTGCTCGTTGTGAGCATAGATGGCCGAGTCGGCGTCAAGATCATACACCATCAGCGCCACCTGCGAGGTTTTAAACATGCTGCTTTTCAGCAGGTGGTCGAGGTTTGTGCGCAACGACGCGGGCCACGACAGCGATAACGAGTCGGCGCAAACATCATTCAACGCGGCGCTGTCGGCTACGGCCGATTGCTCGTCGCGGTCTCTCACCTCTTGTGCCGTGGCCTGTAACAGCGACAAGAGGCAAGCCATACATACAAAAAGATATCTTTTCATCCTTATTATCCTTATCATATCATCCTCAAAAAAAAACTAATGTCAGTTTCGCATGCCTTTGGCATACTAATCGTTCGTGCTTAAGCAAGCGGCAAAGCCGAGCAAGCACGGCTATTAGCTATTATCGTCTTGTATTTCTTCCCATTGTTGCCATTCTTTCATGGCCTCTTGCCACGATGTTTGTTCGCCGCTGGCCACGGCCTCTTTCTGCTTTTCGGCCTCATCGCGTGCCTTATCGCGTGCACGTTTTGCCTTCATATCGGCTATGGTAGCATCGTCAAGAATTTGAATAGCGCCACGACGAATGGCCTCGTTCAGTTCATCCTCGCCAAAGGCCTTGCCTTGTTCATTAAAGTCGGAGATATTAAACTCATAATTAACGCGCAACTGGTGCCTTATTTCTTTTTGTTGCGCTCGGTTGCCAGCGTTCTTTAGGCGCAGCAGTTTGGCTATGGCCTTAATTTCGCCTTCGGCATATTTATTTCTTCCCATATTCGGTTTGTTCGTTCTTTGTGTTGAGCATTTTACGTTGCATGCCCACAGTTGTGTGTTATTTAAAAGTGCAAAGTTAGTGCATTTTGGCTAAACATAAATGATAAATAAAATTAAATGTTCGTATATTACGCTGATTTATCGTACTTTTGCATTAGACATGAAGACAAGAATACATATCTTTTTGCTCTCGCTATGCGTGCTGGCGCTGGCCGTAGCCACCTTTTTCAGCATCTACAGCACCGTTAGGTTTGACGATGAGCGAACACAGCGCGAGCAAACCGTAATAGCACGTATGGTGAAGATACGTGCGGCCGAAGAGATGTATCGCAGTCAGCACGGAAGATATACCGACCAGTTAGACAGCCTCGTGGCGGAACACCTGCTGGCCGACTCGCTGACCACGGTGCCCTATTCGGGCGGACAACGCTTTGCCTTAACCGTGAGCACCCAGCTGTCGCACACGGGTAGGCCCATTCCGCTCATCGAGTGCTCGGCCACCTATACCGCCTACCTAAAGGGACTTGATGCCGAAGCCGTGGCCACACTGGCTGCCGAGGCAAACACCAGGGGACAATTTCCGGGTTTAAAATTCGGCAGTCTTGACATCCCAGGCTACACATCGGGCAACTGGGAATAGAAACAAAACAGAAACAAAAACATCGAAACATCATGCGACTGACAATACGTATCAGCACCAACGCCTTGTCGTTCTCGGCACAACAGGCCGACGGCACCATTGCCTACGAGCCCTATCACGTAAAGAGCGGCGTATCTATCGCTGCCAACTTGCGCCAGGCTTTCTCTGATAGTCAGCTGTTGGCATCGGGCTACAAAAGCGTGCTGGTGCTGATGGATGCTCCTGTGCTGCTCATACCCATTGAAGAGTATCAGCAAGAAACGGTAGAAACCCTATACACCACCACCTATAAAGCCGACCACAGCAGCACCGTGCTGCACAGCGTGCTGCCCGACGTTAACGCGGTGACCGCCTTCAGCATGAATAAAGACCTGCGACTGGTGCTTGACGACAACTTTAACGATGTGGCCATCATACCACTGATGCAGCCCGTATGGAAGTGGCTATACCGCCGCAGCTTTGATGGCACCCGCCGCAAGCTATACACCTATCTGCACGACCGCAAGATGGAGGTGTTCAGTTTCCGACAAAACCGTCTGAGCTTCTGCAATACCTTTGAGGCCACCCATGCCGCCGATGCCGCCTACTATCTTCTGGCCGCTTGGCAACAGTTGGGCTTTAAAGTTGGTGCCGACGAGCTACACCTTGTGGGCAGCCACACCGAGAAAGAGGCACTGAAGAACATGGTGAGCGAATATGTGCCCAACATACAAGAGTTGAGTGCCGACACCGAGTTTGCCGATGCTCCATCGCTACAGCACCCCGACATGCCCTTCGACCTGCACACACTGTATGCCAAAGGGCGATAACACTACCATCCTGTAGAGGATCACAACCCCACAAAACGAACAAGTATTTATGCGCATTATAACTGGAGAATTTAAGGGGCGCCACTTTGATGTGCCGCGCTCGTTTAAGGCAAGGCCCACCACCGACTTTGCCAAAGAGAATATTTTTAATGTCATGAACGGCTACATCGACTTCGACGGCATCGAAGCCCTCGACCTGTTTGCTGGCACAGGCAGCATTTCGCTCGAACTGCTATCGCGCGGCTGCCAAGCGGTAACCAGCATTGAGGCCGACCGCGACCACGCCGCCTTCATACGCCAGTGTGTAGCCAAGCTGGGCGTAACCAATCACAACCTGATACGTGGCGATGTGTTTCGCTTCTTAAAGTCGTGCCGCCGACAGTTCGACTTCATCTTTGCCGACCCACCCTACGCCCTCCCACAGTTAGACACCATACCCGGTCTTATTCTTGAACACAACCTGCTGAAGCCCGATGGCGTGCTGGTGTTTGAACATGGCAAGCAGAACGACTTCTCGGCCATGCCACAATTTGTTGAGCATCGTGCCTACGGCAGTGTCAACTTCAGCATCTTCCGCCCCACCCCCACACAGCCATGACCACCACTGAGCTGACCCAACGCATCGTCGACCAGTTTGGCTTTGCGCCCACCCAGGGGCAGATACAGGTGCTGCAACAGTTTGTGGCCTTCTTAGCTTGCCGCCAGCCCATGAGCGCCATGCTGCTACGAGGGTCGGCGGGCACGGGCAAAACCACCCTCACGGCCGCCATTGTGCGCACACTGGCCTCTCTGGGGCAAAAGGTGATACTGATGGCGCCCACCGGACGCGCCGCCAAGGTGATGAGCGTAAACGCGGGCCGACCCGCCTACACCATACACCGCAAGATATATAGGCAAAAGACCTTTGAGGGCGACTTTAATCTGAACGAGAATCTACATGCCGACACGCTGTTTGTGGTTGACGAGGCATCGATGATAGCCAACGATGGCTTCGCACAATCGGTGTTTGGCAGCGGACGCTTGCTCGACGACCTTGTGCAGTATGTGTACCACGGCCGCAACTGCCGCATGCTGCTCATAGGCGACACGGCACAGCTGCCGCCCGTAGGCGAAGAAGAGTCGCCAGCGCTGAATACCGACTTTATGCGCGGCTATGGCCTCACACTGTTCGAGGCCGACCTCACCGAGGTGCTACGCCAGAGCGCGCTGTCGGGCATACTGTATAACGCCACGCTCATACGTCGCATGATAACGCACGACGAGATGACACAGCTGCCACGCATCAGCCTGGCACGCTTTGCCGACATACATGTGGTGAATGGCGACGAACTGATTGAGCAACTGGCCACCAGCTACAGCAACGTGGGGCAAGACGAAACCATGGTGGTAACACGCAGCAACAAGCGCGCCAACATATACAACCAGGGCATACGCAATATGGTGTTGGGCAGCGAAGAGCAGCTCACCACGGGCGACATGCTCATGGTGGTGAAGAACAACTATTTTTGGACCGAGGCCGACGACAAGGCCCCCTTGAGCTTCATTGCCAATGGCGACCGCGCCGTGGTGCGACGTGTGCGAAACCTGCACGACCTGTATGGCCTACACTTTGCCACCCTCACCCTGTCATTCCCCGACTACGACGACTATGAGCTCACGGCCACGGTGCTCACCGATAGCTTAACCTCTGAGGCACCCGCCCTCACCCCCGAGCAAAACCAGATGCTGTATGATGGCGTGATGGCCGACTATGCCGACATACGCCAAAAGCGCGAGCGCATTGATAAGGTGCGACACGACGAGCACTTCAATGCCATACAGATAAAATATGCCTACGCCGTGACCTGTCATAAAGCGCAAGGCGGACAATGGGCACACGTGTATGTAGACCAAGGCTACATGACCGACGACATGCTCACCCCCGCCTACATTCACTGGCTATACACCGCCTTCACCCGCGCTACCGAACAACTATTCTTAGTGAATTGGCCGAAGGAGCAAAGAGAGGAGGAGGAAGCCCCATTATGAATTATGAATTATGAATTATGAATTGAGTACGGCAATGCAAACCTCCTCGTTTACTTGTCTACTCGTCAACTTGTCAACTAAAACATGAACTGTAAAACCCTTTTCGCTGGCCTCGCCATCATGATGGCAGCCGCACCCACCACTTGGGCACAGGCCCAAACAGAGAACACAAACACCGCCACTGCTGCTGTGGCCGAAGACGACGACGCTAAGTATGCCACCGCACTGCTGAAACCCGGCACACAAGCCCCCGACTTCAAGCTGTCGACCGCCGATGGCAAGACCCTCAGCCTGAGCGAACTGAAAGGCCGCTACGTGGTGCTCGACTTCTGGGCATCGTGGTGCCCCGACTGCCGTCGCGACCTTCCGCACATGGTGCGTATGCAGCAAACCTACGGCCCTCGTGGCGTACAGTTTGTAGGCGTATCGTTTGATGAGAAGAAAGAAAACCTGCTGAAGGCTGTGGCCGATTATAAACTCGAATATCCACAGGTGAGCGAATGGAAGAAGTGGAAGACCACAACCATCTCAAAAGCTTACTGCATCAACTGGATACCCTCGGTTTATCTTATCGACCCCGAAGGCAAAGTGGTGCTCTCTACCGTGATGTCGGATAAGATTGAGGCCGCCCTGGCACAGATCTTCCCCTCTTGCTGCGAGCAAGGCGCTGCATCAGAAAAGCTTGATTGTTGCAAGAAGGCAGAAGGCTGCTGCAAAGAAAAGCAAACTTGCAATAAGGCTAAAAAAGGTTGCAATAAGGCAAAAGAAGGTTGCAATAAGGCAAAAGAAAATTGTTGCAAGGCAAAACAAACTTGCAAAAAATAAAAGCGCAGCCATTAATGTTGCCTACAAAAGCACTGCTTGAGCAATGGTTCAAGCAGTTTAATGCCAGTTATTTTAACAACACACTTCCCCTGCCGCGTTTGTCGCTGTCAAAAGCGCACACGCAGCTGGGCACCATGTCGTGCAAGCGCCGCCTCGGACTTACGGGGTGGCGATACACCGATTTCAACATTCGCATCAGCATTTATTACGATTGCGACGAGCGTTGTTATCAAACCGTTTTGCTGCACGAGATGATACATTATTATATAGCCTACACACGCCAGACCGACACCGCACCGCATGGCGAACGCTTTCAGGCTTATATGAAAGCCATCAACAGCCACGGCTGGAACATCACCGTGAGCACCCGCACCCGAGGTTGGACCGTGCGCACCAACATTAAGCGCAAACGCCAACGCCTGTTGCTGCAAATGCAAACCCACGATGGCGACATTTTGCTCACCGTAGTGTCGCCTCGGCATGCCCTGCATTTAGAGCAAAGCCTCAAACACGTGGCCGACCAAGTATCTTCTCACGCTTGGTATGTGAGCACCGACGATCGCTTTTCCACCTACCCCACCGTGCGCACCTTGCGCGGTAGGCGTATCACAGCTGCCGATTGGCAGACACTGTTACCACTGCTTTCCCCCTTTACCTTGCCCAAAATTTAACCAAAGGTAAAGATACAGAAGGGCTCCTACCCTATTTATTTTCTATTTCTTATGTCAGAAGGACGGGGCACAGAGGCCACCGTCCTACTATGATTACTTAAACAGTTGCGGGATGAACAAGAACGAATACTGGCGCCAGTTGTTCCAAGAAAGCATTGAGATAATTAGTCGAAAGCATTGAGATAATTAATCGAAAACATTGTGATAATTAAGCGAAAGCATTGAAAAAATCGGGCGAAACCCTTGAAAAATTGTCTCGTATCGACCGCAGGGCCGACGCATTACTTTATGACATCACCTTATCAAGGTAAGAGCAGTCCCAACCAGC
>CAKQFW010000086.1 GCA_934230965.1 uncultured Prevotella sp. | reverse complement strand
TTTGAAGAAAATCACATCAAATCCAAACCTACTTTGAAGAAAATCACATCAAATCCAAACCTACTTTGAAGAAAATCGAATCAAATCCAAACCAACGTTGAAGGAATATACAATACCCAGAAGAACGGTTCAGATAATAATGTTGTGTTTTTAACAATATATTTCGCGCTTCGCGCGTTTTCTTGAACACGAATTTCCATGAATTATCCACGAATTAATCCATGAATTATCCAAATAGGCCACCTTCCTACTTAAAGGGGCGCAACCGTTTAGATAAAAATAAATACTCGCAATAACATATTATTAAATTGTTAAAAACGCAACAATATTATATGAGCCAAAAAAAGACCTTGCTAAGCAAGAGGCGACAAAAAAAGGTAGGAGATAACTACCCGCAACACGAGTGGTTATCTCCTACCTATTATTGTATAATATAGTTTTACTGTCAGCTATTGCACCAATAACCTTACTTTCAGTTATTGTATGAATAGCACCATTATCGGCTATTGCATGAAAAGCCTTTACTTAATCATATCTACTGAGCGCTTCAAGAAAGCATCAAGGGCAGCACCCTTCAGCATGCCGTTCTGCAGCAAAGCGAGGTCGATAAGCTGATGCACAACCTTGTTATCCTTAGCAAAGCCGGTGAGGATATCTTTTTTCTTTGTGCGCTGCTCGTCAAGACTCTTCTCTGTGTTCTTCAGGTCGTCTTTCTCGTCCTGTGTTACCTCTTCGGGCTTCTTACCATTCTGGCTCTGGTGCAAGGCGGCAATACGAGCCTCAAGACCCTTCATCTCGCTTACCACGGGCTTCAGCGCTTCGGCACAAGCGGCGTTCTCGCTCTCAACAATGCCCTTAATGAGGGCGTGGTCGCTGTTCAGCACAATATTGTAAGCGTCAGGCATCTGTGCATAGAAGGCCATGCCTGCCTGGTAGCGGCTCATCTCCTTCATACGACGCATATACTCGCTCTGAGTGATGATAACAGGCAGTGCTTGCTCGCCCAACGACTCTACCTGAACATAGAACTCGGCCTTGTCAATATTTGGCATCTGCGAACGGAACATCTCTGACAAATTGTCACTTGTCTCCTTGTCAAGGGTCTCTTCCTTCTTGTCGTCTTTCACAATGAGGTGGTCTACCACGTCGCTGTCGACACGTGTAAAGCGACTCTTCTCCAACTTCTGCTCAAGCATTGAAGCCATAGGAACATCGAGCTGACCATCAAACAGCAACACGCTATAACCTTTGGCCTTAGCGCTCTCGATAAAGCTATACTGACCCTCTTTATCGGTGGCATAGAGGTAAACGAGGTTGCCATCCTTGTCGGTTTGGTTATCCTTAATAAGGGTTTTATACTCGTCGTAGGTATAGTGCTTGCCATCAACATCCTTCAAGAGGGCGAAATCTTTAGCACGATCATAGAAGTCGTCTTGCGACAGCATGCCATAGTGGATGAAGAGCTTCAGGTCGTCCCACTTCTCTTCATACTCTTTACGGTTCTCTTTAAAGATGCTGTTCAGGCGGTCGGCCACCTTCTTGGTGATGTAGGTCGAAATCTTCTTCACGTTAGCATCGCTCTGCAGATATGAACGGCTTACGTTCAAGGGGATGTCGGGCGAATCGATAACACCGTGCAGCAGAGTAAGGAACTCGGGCACGATGCCTTCTACCTGATCGGTAACAAACACCTGGTTGCAGTAGAGCTGTATCTTGTTGCGCTGCAACTCGAGATTGCTCTTGATGCGGGGGAAGTAAAGAATACCTGTGAGGTTGAAAGGATAATCAACGTTAAGGTGTATCCAGAACAGTGGCTCGTCTTGCATAGGATAGAGCGTGCGGTAGAACGACTTATAATCTTCATCCTTCAGCGTGCTGGGAGTCTTGGTCCACAGCGGCTCAACGTTGTTGATGACGTTGTCTTCTTCAGTCTCTACCTGCTTGCCATCCTTCCATTCGGTCTTCTTGCCGAAGGCCACGGGCACAGGCATAAACTTGCAATACTTGTTCAGCAGCTCTTGTATCTTTATCTTGTCGAGGAACTCTTTGCAGTCGTCGTCAATATAAAGAATGATGTCTGAGCCACGATCTTCTTTCTCGGCATCGCTAATCTCAAACTCGGGGCTACCATCGCAGCTCCATTTCACAGCCTTGGCACCCTCTTTATAGCTGCGGGTAACAATCTCTACCTTCTTGCTCACCATGAATGATGAGTAGAATCCAAGACCGAAGTGTCCAATAATAGCATTGGCGTTATCCTTATATTTGTCGAGGAAATCGTTTACGCCTGAAAAGGCTATCTGGTTGATATACTTGTCAATCTCTTCCTCTGTCATGCCGATACCACGGTCGCTGATGGTCAGCGTGCCCTTGTCGGCATCAAGACTTACACGCACGGTGAGGTCGCCCTGCTCGCCCTTGAAGTCGCCGCGCTCAGCCAGCGTCTTCATCTTCTGTGTTGCGTCGACAGCGTTCGACACCATCTCGCGCAAGAAAATCTCATGGTCTGAATAAAGGAACTTTTTGATGACGGGGAATATGTTCTCGGTTGTAACCCCGATATTACCTTTCTGCATAATTGTATATATTATTTTTTGTTTCTGTTATTATATCTATTTTATCACTACATTTATCAGTGTTTATCAGCATGAGGGCTTATGGCTACATGAAGCACATAAACGCTCTCACCATGTTTTATGCAAATAGTGTGCCAACATGACAAACAAAAAAAAGCGAACCAAGAACGCGGATAGCGCTCTTGGTTCGCTGTAGTATCTCTAACAAACCACAACGTGGTATGCTTGCAATATAAAGGTTCGTCTTAATAGTCGTCGTCGTCACTCACATCCTCGGCTTCCATATTCAGCTCGTCGGGATCAGTGTCGAAGGTAGTGCGATAGCTTTCTTCTGTCAACTTGTCTTCATCAAAAGTATCATCATCATCGTCATCATCATTGTAACGATCGTCAATCTCGGGCAAGTCTTCGTCGTCATCCTCCTCGTCATCAGAGAAACGCTTCTCCACCTTGTCCTCGGCCAGGGTGTCTTTCATCTTCAACATCTCGGGCTTTTCCTTTGCAAAGATGGCTTCTACCCACGAGCCCTTAGGTATCTCAAGCACCTCAAAGCCGTCGTTCACCTTCTTCTCATACATGCCACCAGCCTTGTGCAAACGATCTTTAGGCAATGTGGTGGTGCTGATATCGAAACCACTCTCGATAATGTCTTGTATGCTTTGCGACAACGAGTCCCAGCCACCACCAAAGTTGCGGTCGATAACCTCCAGCAACTTCACAGCCGAGATGTGATGAATATTCTCGTAGGTAAGATCAGTAACGCGCTGTATGGGGCGCTTCTTCACAGCATACTTCACAACGGTTTTGTCGTCCATATTGATAGGAGCCACTTTCAAACCACGTGCCTCGTATTTGGCAATTACCTCTGGACGGTTCACCTTCACCTCTTCTACCTCAAATGCACACTTGATAATATCAACAAAGTGACGGAAGTTGTCCTTAAAATCGGCATCTTTAGCAGCGGCTTCCATCAAACGAAAAACATCGTTCTCCTGTAAGCCCCACACATTACCTTTAGTTAATGTCTTATACGTCAATCCTTTCTGTTGTTTCATATATATATCTTAATATTTTCAATATACTCTTTACTTAAATACTGATGCACATACGAGATAGTGCATATTCCCTGAATAAAAGATGGCTGTATGCCCCTACTACAGGAGACACCAAAACACATCCCTCTGCAAGGAGTGCTGCAAAAGTATATACAATATTGCTAATTCACAAGTTTTTCCATAATAAATTTTGCTCATTTCGTATGTTTTTCCTAATTTTGCCTTACTAGAACAAAAAAATATGAGTCAGCCTTTAGCAGAAAGAATGAGGCCCAAAAGCCTTGACGACTATGTCGGACAACAACACTTGGTGGGAAAAGATGCCGTGCTAAGACGAATGATTGACGCTGGACGCATTTCCTCATTCATTCTATGGGGGCCTCCAGGAGTGGGTAAGACCACCTTGGCACAAATCATCGCACATAAACTCGACACGCCTTTCTACACCCTCAGCGCTGTTACCAGCGGCGTGAAAGATGTGCGCGAAGTAATAGAACGTGCCAAGAATAACCGTTTCTTCAACACCGCATCTCCCATACTCTTCATCGACGAGATACACCGTTTCAGCAAATCGCAGCAAGACTCGCTACTAGGAGCCGTAGAGCAAGGTGTGGTAACACTGATAGGTGCCACTACCGAAAACCCATCGTTTGAAGTAATACGCCCGCTACTGTCGCGCTGCCAACTGTATGTTCTGAAGCCTCTTGAAAAGGCCGACTTGCTGGCGCTACTAAATAGAGCCATAACCGAAGACGTAGAACTAAGCAAACGCCACATTGTGCTGGAGCAAACTGACGCCATACTGCGATACAGTGGTGGCGACGCCCGCAAGCTGCTAAACATCTTAGAACTGGTGGTAGAAGCCGAAAGCACAGAAACGGTGACCCTGAACGACGACATCGTAGAACGCCGTCTGCAACAAAACCCGCTGGCCTACGACAAGGGTGGCGACATGCACTACGACATCATATCGGCCTTTATCAAAAGTATTCGTGGCAGCGACCCCGACGCCGCGCTCTATTGGATGGCTCGAATGATTGAGGGAGGCGAAGACCCACAATTCATCGCACGACGTGTGGTGATAAGCGCTGCCGAAGACATCGGGCTGGCAAACCCTAACGCCCTACTGCTGGCCAACGCTGCCTTCGATGCCGTGATGAAGATTGGCTGGCCCGAAGGACGTATTCCGCTGGCAGAGGCCGTGGTGTATCTAGCCACTAGCCCGAAGAGCAATTCGGCATACAACGGCATCAACACTGCCCTGGAGATGGTGCGCAAGACTGGCAACCAACCAGTACCCCTACATCTGCGCAATGCCCCTACGGCTTTGATGCGCGAACTGGGTTACAGCGATGGTTACAAGTATGCCCACGACTATCCCGAGAATTTTGTACAACAACAATATATGCCCGACGCACTAACAGACACGCGCCTGTGGCAAGCCCAACACTCGCCCGCCGAAGATAAGCTATATCAACGAATGGTGCGACTATGGGGAGACCGATATAAATAAGAGAAAGAACACGAGTATGAAACTAGTAGTATTAGATGGAGCTGGGCTCAATCCCGGCGACCTGTCATGGAAACCCTTTGAGCAGTTCGGACAACTGACCGTTTACCCACGTTCAACACCTGAAGAGGTGCTGCAACGAGCTGCCGACGCAGATATTGTATTTACAAATAAGGTGGTATTTGACGAAGATACCATCAAGGCATTGCCCAACCTTAAATATATAGGCGTAATGGCTACAGGATACAACGTGGTAGACGTTGAAGCCGCAGCACGTCATGGCGTAACCGTAACAAACATTCCGGCATACAGCACCGACAGCGTGGCACAAATGACATTTGCACATATCCTCAACATCACAAACCGCGTTGACTATTACGCCACACAGAACCGAGAAGGACGATGGAGCAAGAACCCCGACTTCTGTTATTGGGACGAACCCATGCATGAGCTGTCAGCTCACACCATGGGCATCATCGGCCTGGGTAACATCGGCAAGAAGGTAGCACAACTGGCCATGGACTTTGGCATGGACGTGTTTGCCGTAACCAGCAAGAACGCATCAGAGTTGCCCGCTGGCATACAAAAGACAACGTTTGAAGGATTGCTGGGCGTGGCCGACATCATCTCGTTGCACTGTCCGCTGACGCCGGCAACCAAAGAGATGTTCAACAAGAACACCCTCAGCAAGATGCGTAAAGGTGCCATCTTAATTAACACTGGCCGCGGACCGCTGGTAAACGAGAATGATGTAGCCGAAGCTCTTGAAAGTGGACATCTGGCAGCCTATGGCGCCGACGTAATGGTGCAAGAGCCTCCTACGGCCGACAACCCACTGTTTGCACAACCACACGCCTATCTCACCCAACATATCGCATGGGCCACTGTTGAAGCACGTAAACGATTAATGGGTATCGCTGAAGAAAACATAAAAGCCTTCGTCGAAGGCGCTCCCATCAATGTTGTATCAAAAGTATGATTACACAGTTTGACGAAGTTTACACTTCGTTGATGAAAATCATTGAGGTGCTCGGCACATTCACATTCGTGGTATCGGGCATCAGGCATGCCGCAGCCAAACACTTCGACTGGTTCGGAGGGTTTATCTGTGGCATCGCTGTAGCCATAGGCGGAGGCACGGTGCGCGACGTTATGTTAGGCGTACCCCCCTTCTGGATGACATCATCAATGTATATGATATGTGCCGTCTTTGCACAATTCTTCGCTCTCATCTTCTCACATTATCTTAAAAAGCTTGACAACGCCTGGTTTATCTTCGACACACTGGGCTTGGCCCTCTTTACCATTGCAGGTATACAGAAGACGCTTGAGTGTGGATACCCCTTCTGGGTAGCCATCATCATGGGATGCATCACAGGCTCAATGGGAGGTGTTATACGCGACGTAGTGCTCAACAACCTACCCGTCATCTTCCAGAAAGAAATATACGCCACAGCATGCGTTGTAGGTGGTTTTGTTTACTGGGGCCTCACACTGTTAGGTATGGACGTAAGATTTGTGTCGCTCATCACCTTCATTGTCATATGCGCCATACGCTTCTTGGCGGTCAAATACCACATATCCTTCCCTGCCCTACACGAAGACATGTAGCAGCAACAAAAAGATAGGTAGACGACAAATACAACAAACGATAATTAACAAGATAGTTTGAAGAAATAAGAGAACTATTAAGAAAAACAAGAAGATTATTAAGAATAACTAATAAGAAATTTAGGGAAACTAAAATAAATTAAGGAGAAAACAATAAAAAAGCACTAATATATTTTGCTAATTAAAAAGAAATGCTTACCTTTGCAACCGCAAATAAGCAATGGCTCCGTAGCTCAACTGAATAGAGCATCTGACTACGGATCAGAAGGTTGCAGGTTTGAATCCTGCCGGAGTCACAAAGCAAGGTTATCTAAGATTTCTTAGGTAACCTTTTTTGTTTATACACGTTTTTATAAATCTAACGAAAGTTGCAGATTGCCAGAAGGCTGCATCTCATTAGAAGACAGCATCTCATTAGAAGGCTTTATTGCGGCCGATGGCACCATATCAGTAGAAGGCTCAATCGAGGTTCGCATATTGCTCAGATCTTCTAACAGGCGCACACGCTCACCATCAAGTTTACCCGCCTTTATCAGCTTCTTATTATACTTCCACCAATTCAACAAACCACGGTTCTCTACCTTTTTCTTATTAGGCAGATGTCCAGTTTCCTCTATAAACGCCTTAAGCAGCGCATAGTTCTCGTACCAATGTTCGTCTCTTTTCATATTACTGTTACATATACGTTATCTTATACCTCCCTTCGAAGAACGAAGGGAGATAGATGATAAGCATAATAGTTTGCATTAAATATACACCTTATTAATTATGCTGTCATTTACATCACTACATAATTATATACACCTCATAGTTTTATTTTTTCTCATTCCAAGCCTTATAAGCAGCAACGAAAAAGAACAGAGATAAACACAACATCAGAAGAGGCAATATAATGGTAGCCTCTTGCTCACTAAACATATCATCATTATTTTTATCATAATAAACACGAAGCTCGCTAAAATCGCGCGTACGATACATATAGGGCGATATACGAATACTATTATATTCATGACCATTAAACAAAACAGTGGCATAATAAGAGTTGTATCTTTTACCAGTCACTATGTATGTATCAATAACTCGATAATTGGTGATAGGCGCAGTCTGTTCTATAACTGTTGTTTCTTGTTTATATTCATTATATGAATAGAAAGAGGCAATAAGACAACCAACGGCAACAATAAGAAATATAGCCAAGCCTAAGATTTTTCTTTTAGATGATTTATCCATGTTTTAATGTTTAATATTCTAAGAATAAAATATGATAAAGGCAAAACCGAATACAAAGGTATATATTTCAAATAAAACAAACAAGCGAACACGTATAATTTGGTATGTAAATATGTCAAAGAACACCGCTGAACGTTTCAGCAGTGCAAAGATACTATTGTGTAAAAGCTAAAGCAAGAATAAAAGGTATCAAATAATAGTAAAGCATGGAAATGTGTGAGGTTATCTATTTAGAAGCGCTGCGTGCTGGTTGTGTAGAGGGTTGGGTGCTGGAGGACGGGGCACAGAGGCCACCGTCCTACTTTAGTTGGCCTCGCCACCGTTCTATTGGATAATTTATGGAATAATTCGTGGATAATTCATGGAAATTCGTGTTCAAATAAAACGCGCATAGCGCGAAGATAGACTTTCAACGTCCAGCAAAAAGTAACAAGCAAAAAAAAGAGTTCCAAGACTTTCGTCTCAGAACTCTCTCTGTTAAAA
>CAKQFW010000085.1 GCA_934230965.1 uncultured Prevotella sp. | reverse complement strand
GGCTCCGCAGCGCAACGCTCGTTTCCAGACCGCAGCCGAATTTGTGCAAGCCCTCGACGACGGCCGCACCATACCCTACTCTGCCCCCGACCTCACTCAGGTTGACGACACCATTATTGCGAACAGCAGCGAGCCCACACAACCCATTCGTCCTTCTCGCCCATCACAGCCATCAAACGCTACGCCAAGTCCCACCGATGAAGAGTTGGCACCCAAAGTCCATCCCGACGTCGAGCCCGACAACACCCCCACAGAGTCCTCAGACGAGCCCAGCACCTCAAAGTTGGCCATGAAGCAGCTTGTTGTTGTGCTATGCGTATGCTTGGCGGCCGCCATGGTGCTATTCCTCGCAATGGGAAATTTCGGCTCTGCCGATGAAGATGCGAGCAAAGACGCAGCGTATGCCGACTCGGCTTATGTTGACGAAGCATATGCCGACTCTGTAGCAAGCGACGATTATGCCCTCGACTCGTGTGCCGCCGTTGACGATGAATATATGTATTAAAACATAAAATATGCTGGCCAATGAAAAAGTATTTGTATATCAACAGCCGCGACGAGCTGTATAAGATAGACATTGCCAAAATAGTGTATTTTGAGGCCGAAGGCAACTATACCAATTTTGTGCTGAGTAATAAACTAAAAGGTGCCGTGTGCATGAACCTGGCACAGATGCAAAAGCTTATCAACGACAACCTGCACGAAGCGGGGGCCGTGTTTGCACGCATCGGCAAGCGATACATCGTCAACCTCGACTTTGTGTATCACATCAACGTGCTGAAGCAATGCATCACCCTGAGCGACGGCGAGATGTTTGCCTACACCATCAGCATATCAAAAGATGCGCTGAAGAAACTGAAGGAAATGTACGTTGCCTCGTTCGTCAATGGTGCCTTGGGCAACAGACCCGCTGCCCCAAGTTCTAACGAATAAATAATTGTAACATAAAGATGCCGACCCTTGTTGTGCGGCAAACAAGAAAACAAAAGATATGGACAACAGACTATACGGCAAGACCATACTGGTGGGAAAAGAGGCACAGCAGTCGCGCTTGCTCATCGCCATTAACATCAATGGCAAATATTATATGGCGCCCTATGGCAACGCTGGCAGCGTAGACAATGGCGTGAGCCGCTGCATACCCGATATGCAGAAGGGCCACTGCCTCATTAACATCGACGCCATGGGCAACATGACGGTGCAAAACCTGAAAGAGATGAACGTAACCTTTGTCAACGGCATGCAGATCATGAAGAAGGCGGTAAAGGTTAACGACATCATCGAGATGGGCAAGTTTCACTATAAGGTGGCGCTAAGCCTTATCATCGACGTGGCCACAAAGATACTGCTTCAGGTGTGCGGAGCACCCGCTCAGCAGCAAGTAGCACCTGCCGCTGCACCTCAGGCTGCTCAGCCTGGCGCCAAGGCTCCCGCACAAAAGGCGGTAAAAACCTACGACCTGCGCCCCTTAGAGCGTGTGTGGAACAACTATCATGATGCCCAACAAGCCTTGCGTGTGCGCCAAAAGAACCTACAACTGTTCAGTGGACTCACACCTATCTTCACCTTGCTCAGCGGTGCGCTGCGCTTCCTCGACTTAGGCGAAACCTTTGCTAACATCGCCCTCGCCCTCTTCGTCATCGGCCTCGTGGTTACGGTGTGGGCTTTCTATGCCCGCTTTACCGACGACAGCATTGAAGAACAAGACCGCCTTACCAACGAGTTTCAGCACCAATACGAGTGCCCTAACCCTGAGTGTCGCCACTTCTTGGGCATGCAACCCTATCATGTGCTCTCGCGTTACGACAATTGTCCTTACTGCAAGTGCAAGTATAAGAAATAATTATTCAAGTTATTGCTTAAGTAGGTTTTTGCATATTTGTGCATAGATGAAGACTTGCTTAGGCAATAACTTGTTTTTTATAGAAAACTCGGCTACTCGTAACCAAATTGTAACCTCATTGTAAAAGGTGTGAATAATAGGTCGTGTAACTTTGCCATCGGTATTGAGAAATAAATGATTATTAAGTAAAGAAAGGAAAAACTGTTATGGACATACAATACAACATTTTGGTGGTAGACGATGAAACCGACCTTACCGAGATTTTAAAGTTTAACCTCGAAACCGAAGGTTACAACGTTACCACGGCTGCCTCGGCCGAAGAGGCTCTCACCCTCAATATCGCCTCGTATAACCTCTTGCTGCTCGATGTAATGATGGGCGGAATGTCGGGATTTGCCATGGCACGCAAACTGAAAGAAGACCCCGAGACCGCTCACGTGCCCATCATCTTCCTTACAGCACGCGACACTGAGAACGACACCGTAACAGGCTTCAACCTGGGCGCCGACGACTATATCTCAAAGCCCTTCTCTATACGTGAGGTGATGGTGCGCGTGCGGGCCGTATTGCGTCGCACCACTACCGACAGCGCTGCCGCCGAACCCCACGTGCTGAGCTATCAGGGCATAGAACTGAACCTCGACAAGAAGACGGTAAGCATTGATGGCGAAGACGTGCCCTTCACCAAGACCGAGTTTGAACTGCTGCACCTGCTCATTGGCGAGCGTGGCCGTGTGTTCTCACGCCAAGAACTCATCGACCGTGTTTGGCCGCGCGATGTGATGGTGCTCGACCGCACCGTTGACGTCAACATCACACGTCTACGTAAAAAGATTGGTCGCTTCTCAAAGTGCATCGTCACCCGCTTAGGCTTTGGCTATTATTTTGATGCATAGTCGTTATTAAGAACATGAATTTATTCTCCTCACTTGGCATTGGCCGTCGCATCTATCTTAGTGTGCTGTCGGCCTTCGTGCTTTTTGCTGCTGCCTTTATCCTGTTTCAGCAAAATCGCGAAAAACAATATAAGATTGACAACTTGAACCTACGGTTGCAAGACTATAACTTGCGCCTACACGACTGGATGCAAGTGACACAGCATCCCAACGAACAGGCCATAGACCGCTACGTTGCCACGCATGCCCTGAACGAGCTGCGCGTAACCATTATCGACCGTAACGGACACGTGCTCTACGACAACCGTAAGAAAGACTACGCCCAGCTGCCCAACCACCTGTCACGCCCCGAGGTACAAGCCGCTGTGCGCAAAGGATGGGGCTCAACTGTTGAACGTAACAGTGCCACTCTGGGCACCTATTTCTTCTATTCGGCCACACGCTTTTCTCACGACAACGGTCTTATTATTCGTAGCGCTTTGCCTTACGATAACAACTTGGTAGAGTCGCTCAAAGCCGACCAGCACTATCTGTGGTTTGCCCTCTCTATCATGTTTTTACTGGTTGTGGTGCTCTATCCCCTTATCAGCCGACTGGGCGATAACATTAACAAGTTGCGAGCCTTTGCTGCCAAGGCTGATCATGGCGAAAGCCTCGACACTGAAGATCTGGCCGAGTTCCCCTCTGACGAACTAGGCGAGATAGCCGAAAAAATTGTAAAGATATATAAGCGGTTGCAATCTACACGCCGCGAACAAGACATCTTAAAGCGCCAACTGACGCAAAACATTGCACACGAGCTAAAGACACCCGTGGCCAGCATACAGGGTTACCTCGAAACCATACTCAGCAACCCCAACATCAATGCTGCCACCCAACAGCAGTTTCTTGAGCGTAGTTACGCCCAAGCACAACGTCTTACCTCGCTGTTGCACGACATATCTACGCTAAACCGTCTCGACGATGCCCCTGAGCTCACACAATTCGATTCTGTTAACATCTCGCAATTGGTACAAAACATTGTGCGCGAAACATCCTTGCAATTGCAAGAAAAGCAGATGTCGTTTATCAACCATCTGCCCGACGGCATCGTGGTACGCGGTAACCAAAGTCTGCTATACAGCGTCTTCCGCAACCTCACCGACAATGCCATCGCCTATGCCGGACAAGGGCGCACCATCACGCTAAGCGCCACCGACGACGGTTCGCACTACACCTTCCACTTTGCCGACAATGGTAACGGTGTGCCCGCCCAGCATCTGCCTCGCCTCTTCGAGCGCTTCTATCGCGTAGACAAAGGACGCAGCCGAAAGATGGGAGGCACAGGCCTGGGGCTGGCCATTGTGAAGAACGCCGTGTTGCTGCATAAAGGCACCATCAGCGTGCAGAACCAGCCCCAGGGTGGCTTGCTCTTCACCTTTACCATTGCTAAAAATTAATGCGCATAGATTAATGCATATTAATCAATTCGTGTCGATTAATTCGTGTCGATTAATTCGTGTCGATCAATTCGTGTCGATTAATTCGTGTTAATCAATTCATACTTATTTGTTCGCACATATTATTTTTTCTCACTAAGCACTTGACGCACAAAGTCAGCAATAAGATTTTGAGTGCCGTCAATGCCTAAGCGCGATGAATTGACACAGAGGTCGTACGAGGCGCTATGCCCCCACTCTTTGCCCGTGTAATAATTATAATAAGAGGCACGACGCGACTCTTGCTGCTCAATAATTTTGCGAGCCTCGTCAGCGCTACAGTTGTGGCGCTCGCTCACACGGGCTATACGCTCATCAATGTCTGCAGTAACAAACACGCTAACCATATTGGGCATATCGCGCAACACATACTCGGCGCAACGGCCTACAAACACGCCCGACTCTTGCTCTGCCGCCTTGCGTATAGCATCGCTCTGCAAGCGAAACAAGTTTTCTTGCGACAGACCATTATCATAGAACGAGCCATCGGTAACAAAGGGTACATGCATATGAAACATCGACTCGAAGAAACCCTTCTTCTCGTCGTTCTGTTCAAACACCTTCGCACTAAAGCCACTCTGTTGCGCTGCCAACGCAAGCACTTCGCGGTCGTATAGCTTGCAATCAAAGGTTTTAGCAAGCTGTTTTGCAATGATATGTCCGCCACTGCCCAGCTGGCGTCCCACACAGATAATGATGTTTTCAGGTTTATTCATTGTCACAATTCTTTAGGTCTTGAACAGACGGTTTATAAGATACAGCCAGCAGCCAAACGGTGCTGGTTGAGAGAAAAAAAAAGCACATTCTTTCTCCTTTTCAGGACAGAAAGAACGCGCTTATTATTTAAGAAGATGTTTATGCTTTTACTTGGCCAATGCAGCTGCAGCCGCGCCATCGTAACCCCATTTATAGAATGAGGCGCCGTGCACGAAACCGGCTCCAAAGGCGGTGAACACGATGTTGTCGCCCTTCTTCAGCTCTTTCTCATAATCCCAGAGAGCAAGCGGAATAGTAGCGGCACTGGTGTTGCCATAATGCTGAATATTCACCATCACCTTTTCCATGGGTATGCCCACACGTTTGGTAACAGCCTCGATAATGCGGAGGTTAGCCTCATGAGGCACCACCCAGTTCACTGTATCAGCAGTGAGGTCATTACGCTTCATAATCTCGGCCACGTCGTTGCTCATATCGGTAACGGCATAGCGGAACACGGTGCGTCCCTCTTGATAGAGGTAGTGCAAACGGTGGCTCACGGTGAAGGGCGATGCGGGACAAACCGATCCGCCGGCCTTCATATGAAGGAACGGCAAGCCTTTACCGTCAGTGCGCAGATACGAGTTCTGCACGCCCACACCCTCTTCCTCGGTAGCTTCAACGAGCACAGCGCCAGCGCCGTCGCCAAAGAGCACGCAGGTAGCGCGGTCTTGGTAATCGACGAGCGACGACATTTTATCGGCACCGATAACAATAATTTTCTTGTATCGGCCGCTCTGTATCATCGACGCAGCAACGTCGAGGCTATAGAGAAATCCGCAGCAAGCAGCCTCAAAGTCGAAGGCGAAGGCATTTTTCAGCCCCAGCTTGCCCAGCACGATTGATGCTGTCGACGGAAATTTATAGTCGGGAGTGGTGGTGGTAACAATCAGCGCATCAATCGTGTCAGGATCAACGCCTGTCTTCTGGATAAGCTGCTTGGCAGCTTTACGTGCCATGTAGCTTGTTCCAAGACCCTCCTCAGTGAGGATGCGACGCTCTTTGATGCCAACGCGAGTCATAATCCACTCGTCACTGGTGTCAACCATGCGCGAGAGCTCCTCATTATTGAGGACATACTCGGGCACGTATCCGCCAACGCCGGTGATTACTGCATTGATTTTTCCCATTTATTTATTATTCAGCAAGTTCCTTAACAACAGCTACCTTTCCACGATAGTAACCACAAGTGGGGCATACTGTGTGATATACATAGTAAGCGCCGCAGTTGGGGCAAACTGCCAGTGTAGGAGCTACTGCCTTATCATGAGTTCTTCTCTTAAGTGTACGAGTCTTTGACTGTCTTCTTTTAGGATGTGCCATTTTTGTTTAATCTTTAATTATTGTTTTTAATTTTTTCAGTTCACTCCATCGGGGATCCATTTCCTCCGCGTCATCCTCACCACTACTTCGGGTAGCTGAGTGCTCTTCAAGAGCCTTAATCATCGCCGCGTTGCATTTTCCAGGTGCATGAACGTGCTTAATGGGGATGTCGAGTGCTATGAATTCATAGATGAGCCACGCCACATCGAGGGTACCATCGGCTTCCTCTACAGTGATGAGGTCGTCATCTTCCGAGTATTCTTCTCCAAATTTCACCACCAAATGGTTATCGGTCTCTATGGGCTGCTCCATGTCATCAAGACAGAGGTCGCAAGGCACCATGACGGTACCGTTGATAGAGAAGTCGAGGTCAAAGAAATTCTCTGTGCGGTGTATCATTAGGTCTACACACACGTTACCGCGCCTCACTTCGGGGGCTTCGATGGCCTCAAAGTAAGCGCTGTCAAGATTGAACTGCAAAGCATTATCGCCTTCATTCAATCGTTTTAGGTCGATTTTCAATGACTCTAAATTGCACATTTGGCTGCTAAAATACTTGTGGCTCATGGCAGCGTTTCCACCGCAAATCAGTGATTGTCAACGCGCACACAGCCTTTTGAGATGCAAAGTTACAAAATCTTTTTCATATTGTGATAGGAAAAGATGAAAAAAACGTTTGCATTTAATAATTATACCCTATAACATAGATAAAAGAGGCAAAAGCCTGACTATTATCACTGTATATGAGTGTTATTCTTACCTTTATATTACCTTTATATTATCTTTATCTTGCCTTTATATTACCTCCCTATTCTTTTATAGAATGTTTTATCTGAGCGAGAAGAAATAGTTATCTCTTCAACTCAATGCGAAAGGTTGTGCCCTTGCCCAGTTCTGAGCTTTTCACGAAGATGCGGCCGTGGTGATATTCTTCTACAATACGCTTGGCGAGGGAAAGGCCGAGGCCCCATCCGCGTTTTTTTGTAGTGAAGCCAGGGCGGAACACGTTGCGTAAGTCGCGCTTCTTGATGCCCTTGCCCGTATCCGACACTTCTACAATCACGCGGTCGGCCAGCGTATCGTCGATGGTTAGCGTGATGGTGCCAGCACCCTCCATAGCATCAACGGCATTCTTACTGAGATTCTCTATCACCCACTCAAACAGCGAAGCGTTTAGGCAAACCGTAACGTCGTGGTCGGGGAACTGACGAATCATCTGAACCTTGCGCGATGTACGACGATCCATATAGTCGATTACATGCTCCATCACCTCATTAAGGCTCGATGGTACAGGCTCGGGCAGAGAACCTATCTTCGAGAAACGGTCAGCAATAAGCTGCAGACGCTTCACATCCTTATCCATTTCGGGTATAAGTTCGTCATCGGGATAGGTTTCCTTCAATATCTCCGTCCAGGCCATAAGGCTTGAGATAGGCGTGCCCAACTGATGCGCCGTTTCTTTTGACAATCCTACCCACACCTTATTTTGTTCAGCCCGTTTTGAGGTAAGCAAAGCGAAGATAGCAATCACCACAAACACAAACACCACGCACAATTGCACATAGGGGTATGAGGTGAGACGTTTCAGCATAACCGAATCGTCGAAGCACACATATATATTATCGCTATTGTGACTATCATCCAGGGCAATCTTAATATAGCGGTTTGCAGCAAAAAGCTGACGCGCCACCTGTGAAGCATAGTGCAACGAATCGGCATAACTGTTGCAACCCTTAATCTTCACATTACGAAAAGTTTGAACCTGACCCATTTTATCAACCACAATAACCGGAATGGTGTTATTATCGTTGATAACCTTGAGCACAAGGTTCAAGTCGGTATTTTCATCAGCATTATTAAGGGTGCGCATGGCCTCACTCCATATCTCCATCTTGCTGCGCTCTTCGGCATAAAGGTCGCGCACAAGATAGTGCGAAACCACCAGCGAGAGCACAGCCAACACGATAGCTGCTATAAACAGCACTATCTTTACTTGGCGAATACGATCGGTCCATTGCATACAACTAAATAACGTAAAAGGCGAAAAGATATTGTGAGACATAGGGTGTTTATACATAGGTATAAATAAAAAAAAGAGTTCCAAGACTATCGTCTCAGAACTCTCTCTGTTAAAAGAAGGCGGCTACCTACTCTCCCGCATTGCATTGCAGTACCATCGGCGCAAG
>CAKQFW010000084.1 GCA_934230965.1 uncultured Prevotella sp. | reverse complement strand
CCGTTCCACATGTTCATAACGGTCGATATGAACACGCGCATCGACCGTTCCACGTGTTCATAACGGTCGATACGAGATAACTTGTCGCTGGGTTTTGCTCAATTTTCTCAATATTTTCGCCCGAAACACGGCACGTTTTCACACCAATAAAGCAATGGTTTTCAATAAACATAACAATGGTTTCATTGCACTTGAGAAATGACGTTTCAAATAATATTGTAGTGTTTTAACAATCTATATTTGCGCTTCGCACGATTTTTTGAACACAAATTTCTATGAACTATCCACGAATTTATCCATGTATTATCATAGTAGGACGGTGGCCTCCGCGCCCCGTCTTACTTGGAGGGCCCACATTCGTTTAGATAAAAATAAATACGAGTAAAAAAGAAAAAAGGCAAGCCGTGTTTGATGACGACTTGCCTCTTTCGTTATATAAAACTAATTCAAATCTTTCTTTCCAAAAAGGAAAAGGGGCGATTGATTACTTGCTAGCATCAATCTGGTGTCCCAATTTCACTGCCTGTGCAACAGTCGCTGCTACTAAGGCTACTACTACTAATGTAAACATAACTAAAACCTTTCTTTTAAATTGTTATCCTTTATATATCTCTCTTTTAGACAATGCAAAGTTACAACCATTTCGCTGTGTGCGCAAACAATTTGACATAAAACACACTTTTTACCCCTTCTTTATTGATAGAGGTCAACAATTGTGACATTATGACATCTTTTTGTAACGCCGCCGAAACACATTTTGGCAGACTTTCACCCCCTAAAGTCCCCAACCGTAGCCCCCAAAAGCCCCCTATCATAGCCCCCAAAAGCCAAAGAACAACCCAAAACCGTAACCAAAAGATTAAAAAAGCGCAATTAAGCTTGTCTTTCTGCTCTATTTGAATAGTTTTTATTAAATTTGCACACATATACAATAACCCACATCCTTATTTATAATAAGGTAAAAGACATAAAGCGTTGAAAAAATATATAAACGACATATCAAAGGTGGCACTGTCGCTATTGCTGGGCGGACTGATACTGTACTGGATGTACCGCGACTTCAATTTCGACGACATTATGCGCGTTATGTGCAACGACGTTAACTGGACGTGGATGCTGCTGTCGTTCCCCTTCGGCATCTTAGCCCAAGCCTTTCGTGGCTGGCGCTGGAACCTGTCGCTGCGCCCGCTGGGCGAACGCCCCCGTTATAGCACCAGCGTAAACGCTGTATTTTTGTCATACGCCCTCAGTTTGGTCATTCCACGCATAGGCGAGTTTGCTCGTTGTGGCGTGTTGCGTCGTTACGATGGCGTGTCGTTTCCAAAAGCGTTGGGCACCGTTGTTACCGAGCGCGCTATCGACTCGTTACTGGTAGCCCTCATTGCCGCCACCACCTTTTTATGGCAGATACGGGTGTTCAACGATTTCTTTGCACATACAGGCACCAGTATCGAAGGCATTTTGCGCGGCTTTTCAGTGGCAGGCTACATTGTTACCGCTGTGTGTGGCGTGGCCGTTCTGCTCATGCTGTGGTATCTGTTACGTAGATTTGCCATATATAATAAGGTAAAAGCCACGGTGGGTAGCATTTGGCAGGGCGTTATGTCGTTGCGCATTGTACAAAACAAAGGGCTGTTCATAGCCTATACGCTGGGCATCTGGCTGAGCTACTTCTTGCACTATTATCTCACCTTTTTCTGCTTCGAGTCGACCGCCCATCTCGGACTATCGTGCGCACTGGTAACCTTTGTGGTAGGCAGCATTGCCGTGATTGTGCCCACCCCCAATGGTGCTGGCCCTTGGCACTTTGCCGTAAAAACCATGCTCATCTTGTATGGCGTGCACGACACCGATGCCCTCTACTTTGTACTCATCGTACACACGGTGCAAACCTTTTTGGTAGTGCTGCTCGGCGTATATGCTTGGATGGCACTGTCGTTCACCCACAAACAGGTGGGTGCTAACGAAGCCGTGGCAGAACAATAAAACAGAACGTGTTAAACAAAAAATATTAAGATTATGAGCGAGATCAAAAATCTAAAACCAGCATGCATCTGGAAAAACTTTTATGCACTAACACAGGTGCCACGCCCCTCAGGACACCTTGAGAAAATTCAGCAGTTTCTGCTCGACTTTGCTGCCCAGGTGGGCGTAGAGGCTTTCAAAGACTCGGCTGGAAACATCGTGATGCGCAAACCAGCCACACCAGGTATGGAAAACCACAAAGGCGTCATTCTGCAGGCACATATGGACATGGTGCCACAGAAATCAAAAAACAGCGCACACAACTTTGAAACCGACCCCATCGAAACCTATATCGATGGCGACTGGGTGCGCGCTCGTAACACCACACTGGGTGCCGACGACGGTCTGGGCGTAGCAGCTATCATGGCTGTAATGGAGGCAAAAGACTTGAAACACGGTCCTGTTGAAGGCCTCATCACTGCCGACGAAGAGACGGGTATGTTTGGTGCCAACGATCTGCCTGAGGGCGAACTGAATGGCGACATCTTGCTCAACCTCGACTCAGAAACATGGGGAAAATTTGTTATCGGTAGCGCTGGTGGTGTCGATATCACCGCTACGCTCGACTATAAAGAAGTGGCCACCGACCCCGAAGACGTTGCTGTAAAGGTAACACTGAAGGGCCTGAAGGGTGGACACTCGGGTCTGGAGATACACCTGGGCCGTGGCAATGCCAACAAGATGATGGTGCGCTTTGTGCGCGAAGCCATTGCCGAGTGTGAGGCTCGCCTGGCCACATGGCATGGTGGCAATATGCGCAACGCCATCCCCTTCGAGTGTGAAGTAGTGCTCACTCTGCCGAAAGAAAACGTAGAGGCCCTGAAGGAAATGGTGGCCGAATGGAAAGAGCGCTTCGCACACGAATATAAATGTATTGAAGAAGGCATCGAATTCAGTGCCGAGACTGTGGCTACACCTGCCAACGAGGTGCCTGTTGAAATTCAAGACAATCTGGTCGACGCCATCTATGCTTGCCATAACGGCGTGCTACGCATGATACCCTCATTCCCCTCAGTAGTTGAAACCTCGTCAAACCTGGCTATCATCAACATTGCCGAGGGCAAGGCTGCCATCAAAATATTGGCACGTTCGGCTAACGAGACCATGAAAGACAATGTGGCTACCACCCTGGAAAGCTGCTTCTCAATGGCTGGCATGAAGGTAGAACTGAGTGGCAGCTATGGCGGATGGGACCCCAACACCGACAGCGAGATCTTGAAACTGCTTGAAAAGAACTATCTCGAACTGTTTGGCGAAGAGGCCGTTGAGCAGGTTGACCATGCTGGTTTAGAGTGCTCAGTCATTCTCGGCAAGTATCCTCACCTCGATGTAGTATCGCTCGGCCCGACGTTGCGCTCACCGCACACCACCATCGAACGTGCCTTCATACCTACAGTAGAGCCCTTCTGGCAGCTGTTAGAGAAGACCTTGCAGACGGTGCCTGTAAAGTAACACGAAGCCAGTATTGTTTGTGAAGCCTTGCCAAAAGGCCATCAACAACACTCAACATCATAGAACAACACAAAGGACAACAAAGACAACAATCCTTCATACAGCAATGTAAAAAGGCGATGTTGTTTTTGTTGTCTTTTTTATTGTTTTTGTTGTCTTTTTTATTGTTTTTGTTGTCTTTTTTATTGTTTTTGTTATCCTTTTATTGTTCAATGTCGTTTTTACTAATAAGCGCACCATATTGTTGGCTATGTGCCGAAAAATCACTATTTTTGTAACCGAAAAGAAAAAGACACTTGTCTGCACACGGGCAAGCATTTCCTAATCAATCTTATCGAAATCTTAACAAAAAATTTATGATACAATGTTCTCTTCGTGGCCTCACAATGGCCATAGCGCTATCGGCCCTCACTAACTCTGCAAGCGCACAACAAAAAGGCACAGAACAACTGTTGCCCCTACCCCAACACATACAAACCGCAAAAGGCGTGTTTAAAACAACCACACCCATAAAGGTTGAAAACCAGGTGGGCGATATGGCGCAAAACGTGTTTATACAGCCGTGGGCTGCAACCTCTTCGGCCGATGCTAAGCGTGTGGTGCGATACACTCAGCTGAGCAATGCCGCCTCGGCTGAAGCCTACCGCCTGCACGTGGGCACCAACACCATTGAGGTGAGCGCTGCCTCGCGCGAAGGCTTTATGAACGCCTGGCACACCATAGCACAATTATCAACAAAGAAGGGTGTGCCCTGTGCCGACATTGTTGACGAGCCCGCCTATAAATGGCGTGGACTGATGATTGACGTGGTGCGCCACTTCTTCCCCATTAGCTTCTTGAAAGAGCAAATAAACGTGATGGCCAGCTACAAATTTAACCGTCTGCACCTGCATCTGACCGATGCCGAGGGATGGCGCATGGAGATTAAACGCTATCCGCGCCTTACTGACAGCATTGCCTATCGCCCCATAGAGCCGTGGCTGGAATGGCGCGAAGCAGGCACCCCCTACTGTTCGAAAGATGCACCAGGCGCTTATGGTGGCTATTATACGCAAGACGAACTGCGCGATTTGGTGGCCTACGCTGCCGAGCGAGGCATCACTATCGTGCCCGAAATAGAAATGCCAGGCCACTCGGGGGCCGTGCTCACCGCCTACCCAGAACTGTCGTGTACGCACGAGCCTCACAAGCAATCCGACTATTGTGCGGGCAGCATTGCCACCTACGATTTTCTTGAAAATGTGCTCACCGAGGTGATGGACGTGTTTCCTTCGCACTACATACACGTGGGTGGCGACGAGGCTGCCAAGAAATCGTGGCCCACATGCCCATTGTGCCAAATGAAGATGCGCGAGCTGGGCACTGACAATGTAAACGACCTGCAAGCCTACTTCATCACACGTATGGGCCAATTTCTCAACCGTTTCGGACGTCAACTGGTGGGTTGGGACGAGGTTACAGCAGGCGACCTGTCAAAGAACACCACTGTGATGGTGTGGCGTGGCACCAATCGTGCACACGAGGCCATCAAGCACGGATACGACGTGGTGCTCTCGCCCACCTCACACTGCTACTTCGACCTCTATCAAGATGCCCCCGCCTTGCAGTTGCCCGCCTTCACGGGCTACATACCTCTTGAAAAGGTGTATAGCTATGTGCCTGGTGGCGATCTGCCCGAAGCCGAGCGCAAACTGGTAACAGGCGTGCAAGGCAACCTTTGGACCGAGCATGTAGCCACCACCGAACACGTTGAACAGATGCTGTGGCCACGTGGCATGGCGCTGGCCGAGATAGGCTGGAACGGCACACCCAAGAAAAACTATACCGAATTTCGTAAACGCGCCCTGCATCAGGTTGAGGTGCTGCGCAGCAAAGGTCAGCACCCCTTCGACCTGAAGCATGAGGTAGGACAGCGCCCCGAAGCGCTGAAGCCAGCAAAAAACAAGGCTCTGGGCGCTAAAGTGGTGTATAACAAGCCCATGAACAAGTCGTACACAGCGGGTGGCGAACAGGCACTGGTTGACGGCAAACGTGGTGGATGGGCCTACAGCGACGGACGCTGGCAAGCCTTCACAGGGTCGCCCGAAGCCATGGACGTTACCATCGACCTGGGCAAGACCACCTCGCTGTCAGGCATCGAGATAGGCTTCATGCAGATGACACGTCCGGGAGTAAACCTTCCCTCACAAGTAACCGTAGCCTTGAGCACCGATGGCGAAACCTTTACCCAGGTTTACAGCAAAGACGAACCTCAAGAGCGCACACTAAAAGCCCTATATCGCACACACGCATGGCGTGGCCATAAATCGGCACGCTACATTAGGGTAAAGGCCAAAGCCTCTACCTTCGGCGGTTTTATTATGTGCGACGAGGTAATAGTTAAGTAAAAAATGTAAAAAAGGCACACCTTTCAGAAATATTTAGTAAATTTGCACATATTATATACACATCATGTGCGTTTTACAAAATAAGGTGAACAAATAAAATATTATATATGAACGTTTTAGAACTTAGTGAACAAGAGATTGTAAGAAGACAAAGCCTGCAGGAACTGCGCAACATGGGTATTGATCCATACCCCGCTGCCGAATTCCCCACCAACGCCTTCTCAGAAGACATCAAGAACAACTTCAAGGAGGAAGACGAGAAACAGGAGGTAGTGATTGCTGGACGTATGATGAGCCGCCGCGTAATGGGCAAGGCCAGCTTCGTAGAACTGCAAGACTCGAAGGGACGTATACAGGTGTATATTACACGCGACGACATCTGCCCCGACGATAATAAAGACCTCTATAACACCGTGTTCAAACGTTTGCTCGACATTGGCGACTTTATCGGCATTAAGGGTTATGTGTTCCGCACACAAACAGGCGAAATATCGGTACACGCACAGTCACTCACACTGTTGGCCAAGAGCTTAAAGCCCCTGCCCATCGTAAAATATAAAGATGGTGTGGCCTACGACAAGTTTGACGACCCCGAGTTGCGCTACCGTCAGCGCTATGTCGACCTCATCGTAAATGATGGCGTAAAAGACACCTTCATGAAGCGCTCAACCATGCTGCGCACCCTGCGTCGCGTGCTCGACGAGGCGGGATATACCGAGGTAGAGACCCCCACCCTGCAAGCCATTGCTGGTGGTGCCAGCGCTCGCCCCTTCATCACTCATTTCAACGCGCTGAACATTGACATGTATATGCGTATCGCTACCGAGCTGTATCTGAAACGTCTTATCGTAGGCGGCTTTGAGGGTGTGTACGAAATTGGCAAGAATTTCCGCAACGAGGGTATGGACCGCAACCACAACCCCGAGTTTACCTGCATGGAGCTGTATGTGCAGTATAAAGATTATAACTGGATGATGTCGTTCACCGAGAAACTGCTCGAAACCATCTGTATAGCCGTAAACGGCAAGCCTGAGAGCGAGGTTAACGGCAACATCATCAGCTTCAAGGCTCCTTACCGCCGTCTCCCCATTCTCGACGCCATTAAAGAGAAAACTGGCTTCGACTGCAACGGCAAGACCGAGGACGAAATTCGTGCCTTCTGCCTTGAAAAGGGTATGGAGGTAGACGAGACAATGGGCAAGGGAAAACTCATCGACGAGCTGTTTGGCGAGTTCTGCGAAGGCACCTTCATACAGCCCACCTTTATCACCGACTATCCTGTTGAGATGTCGCCACTGACAAAGATGCACCGTTCAAAGCCTGGCCTTACCGAGCGCTTCGAGCTGATGGTAAACGGCAAAGAGCTGGCCAACGCCTACTCGGAGCTGAACGACCCCATCGACCAGGAGAACCGTTTTATTGACCAGATGAAACTGGCCGACAAGGGCGACGACGAGGCAATGATTATCGACAAAGACTTCTTACGTGCCCTGCAGTATGGCATGCCCCCCACATCGGGCATCGGCATCGGTATCGACCGCTTGGCTATGCTTATGACAGGCCAAACCTATATTCAAGAGGTGCTATTCTTCCCGCAAATGAAGCCCGAGAAGAAGATGCCCCAAAGCACTGCTAAAGAGTGGGAAGCCATCGGTGTATCAGAAGATTGGATGTATGTGCTGCGCAAGGCTGGCTTCAACCTTATCTCTGACATCTGCGGCGAGAAAGCTCAGGGTCTGCAGCAAAAGATTGGCGAAATAAACAAGAAATACAAACTCGGCTACGAGAAACCTTCTGTAGACGACATTCAGGCTTGGATTGACAAGGCTAACGCCAGCGCCAACGCCTAACGCTTTTTGTTCACAATAAACGCACAATGCATCATTCGCCTGCAACGAATGAACCGCTAACGACGAATGATGCATTGATGCCGGTTGTGAATGATGATTTATGAATTATCAATTGAAGCAAGATGTTTGATTGCGGTAAGATAGCAATTATCGGAGGTGGTAGCTGGGCAACAGCTATTGCTAAAATTATCATCAGCCACACGCACCACATAGGATGGTACATGCGGCGCGATGACCGTATTGAAGAATTCAAACGCCTAAGCCACAACCCCACTTATCTCACAAGCGTACATTTTAATACCAACGAGATATATTTTTCAAACGACATCAACAAAATTGTTGAAGCCTACGACACATTGGTATTTGTCATTCCATCACCCTACCTTAAGAACCACTTGAAGAAATTGCGTACACGCATACGCGACAAATTCATCATCACTGCTATTAAAGGATTGGTGCCTGACGAAAATTTGGTGTGCTCTGAATATTTTCATCAGGTGTATGACGTGCCCTTAGAAAACTTGGCGTGCATTGGCGGACCATCGCATGCCGAAGAGGTGGCACTGGAACGCTTGTCGTACCTCACGGTGGGATGCGCTGACCTGACGAAAGCAAAATCGTTTGCCGACGTAATGGCATCAGAATACATCAAGACAAAAACCAGTGCCGACGTGATGGGCATTGAATACTCGTCGGTGTTGAAAAATGTGTATGCCATTGCAGCCGGTATATGCAGCGGACTGAACTATGGCGACACTTTTCAGGCGGTGCTGATATCAAA
>CAKQFW010000083.1 GCA_934230965.1 uncultured Prevotella sp. | reverse complement strand
ATACTATGGGTAAGAAGCTGGATGGCTTTGATGGATATATCCTCTCGCCTGATGGCACTCGTATGCTCATACAAACAAAGAAACAGAGCATCTATCGTCGATCGTTTAAAGCACAGTATTATATATATACGATAGCCAGCCGAAAGTTGGAACCACTGTCGGAAGGCGGACCGCAACAGGTGCCCACATGGTCGCCCGACGGACGACAGGTGGCCTTCGTGCGCGACAATAACATCTTCTTGGTAAAGCTGTTGTACGACAATGCCGAGAGCCAGGTAACAAAAGATGGCGCCTTTAATCAGGTGATAAACGGTGTGCCCGACTGGGTGAACGAGGAGGAATTTGGCCTCTCTAAGGCGCTCACGTTCTCGGCCGATGGCACCATGATATGCTGGGTGCGCTATGACGAGAGTGCAGTAAAGACTTACTCGCTGCAGATGTTTGCTGGCGAGAAGCCCCGTCATGACGAATATGCAGTGTATCCTGGACTGTATTCGTATAAATATCCGAAGGCTGGCGAGGACAACTCAAAAGTGTCGGTATGGAGTTATGACATTAAGAGCCATAAGGCGCAAAAGCTTCAGGTGCCTCTTGATGCTGATGGATACATTCCACGCATCAAGGCTACGAACGATGCTTCGCGATTGCTGGTTTACACCTTCAATCGTCATCAAGACAATCTGAGCATCTATACGGTTAACCCGCGCTCTACAGTGGCCACGCTGCTCATCAGCGATAAGGCTAAGAAATATGTGAAGGAAGAGGTGCTTGAAGGCATCGAGGTGGGCACAAACACCATTTTGTTGCCCAGCGAACGCAATGGCTTTATGAACCTTTACCTATATAATATGAATGGTACTCTGCTGCGCACTGTAGGCAATGGCACCTTTGATATTACAGCCAACTATGGTTATGACGAGGCTACAGGCGATATCTACTATCAGGCTGCCGCGCTGAACGCTCACGATCGTCAGGTGTTTGTGTCGCACAAGAATGGTAAAACAACGCGTCTTACTAATCAGGAGGGATGGAACAGCGCCATCTTCTCGGGCGACCATAAATATTTTGTAAACACCTGGAGCGACTATAACACGCCCTTTGTGTTTACTGTGCGCGATGCTCAAGGCAAGGTGCTGTCGACGCCCGAAGATAATGCCGCGCTGAAACAGAAGGTGGCTGAGTATGGTTGGACAAAGAAAGAGCCCTTCTCGTTCACCACTTCTGAAGGCGTGAAGCTGGACGGATGGATGGTGAAACCTGCCGACTTTGATGCTTCGAAAAAGTATCCCGTAATCCTCTTCCAGTATAGCGGACCTGGAAGTCAGCAGGTTACAAACTCGTGGAGCGCTGGTTCTATGGGTCAGGGTGGCGCCTTCGACTATTATTTGGCTCAGCAAGGCTTCATCATCGCCTGTGTTGACGGACGTGGAACTGGCGGACGCGGTTCTGAATTTGAGAAGTGTACGTACCTGAAAATTGGCGACCTCGAGTCGAAAGACCAGGTGGAAACGGCACTGTATATGGGCTCGCTGCCCTATGTTGATAAAGATAATATCGGCATCTGGGGATGGAGCTACGGTGGATTTAACACACTGATGAGTATGAGCGAAGGCCGACCCGTGTTTAAGGCTGGCGTGGCCGTGGCACCGCCCACCAGTTGGCGCTATTACGATACCATCTATACTGAACGCTATATGCGCACACCTAAGGAGAACCCCGACGGCTATGACGTGAATCCCATCGTGCGTGCCTCGAAACTGCATGGCGCTTTGCTTATCTGCCATGGCTTGGCCGACGATAATGTGCATCCGCAAAACACGTTTGAATATGCCGAGGCGCTGGTTCAAGCTGACAAAGATTTCCGCGAACTGTATTACACAAACCGTAACCACAGCATCTTCGGCGGAAACACACGCAACCACCTCATGCGTCAGATTGCCCAGCACTTTATCAGCGAGATGAAGTGATTAGATACTTTAGTTTCGGTTGTCTTTGACTCGCTATTTGCAAGAACTTGCTAACTGTTTTGCAAGTCAAGAACTTGTAAAACATCAATAAAAACATAAAAAGCCCGCTTTAAGGTTTATCGTAATGCCTTAAAGCGGGCTTCTTTTAAAGGGAAAATATGCTCTTGAAGGAAGCTTGTTGTAGAGCTTTTGTCGTGTAAAAACTGCTTTTTTTGAATTCTTGTTCTTCTTCTTTCTTCTGTGTAATCGGGTTTTACAGCTTCGCATACATCTTTATTATTGTGCTTAGAGCCACTCTTATTGCGGTTGAGACGTGGGGCGAGGCACTGATGTGAGGTCTATTTTCCACTGACCATTCATCCTACGTAGCGTAAAGGTGTAGGTGTCGGCCTCTTTAATTTCGGCTTTTCGGTCGATGTTGTGAAGATGAAAATAATGGCTTGCCTTGAGGGTAGCCGTCATGGTGCTATCGTCAATGGCGTTAAGGTCGTCTACCTTATATTGGGGTTCTACATCGGTTTGGTTGAGAACAACGAGGTCAGAGTCGGTGACGTTGGTAGCCACAAAGCGTATCCATTTCTCTGACGAGGGCGTACACAGCTGTGCCGCCTCTTTATATCGGCAGCCAAAATAGGTCTCGGCAAAGCGCAAAGCGGTTTGTTCTACCTCCTTTTCTCTTTCTGATTGGCCACATCCTACCAGCATAAGGGCGGCAGTGGCAAGGAGGGTATAGTGATAAATGAAGCGTTTCATGATAATGTTTCTTCTTGCTTTATTTGTATTATTGCTCTTATTTTATTTGTATTTATGCTCTTACTTTAGAGTTACTTACATTGTTTAGGCATCAAAATTACACATAATAATTGACATGAGGGCCTGATAGCCGAGGTTTTTCTTCGTATAACTTATTTTTTATTCAAGAACTAATTTATTTGCAAGTGTCGTCGTTTTTTCTTAATTTTGTAATAATGGAACAGATATTGCATTTTCTCTCATTAGGTAGTAGCAGCAGCGGTAACTGCTATTATCTATATTCAGATACAGACGGACTGCTGATTGATATCGGCGTTGGCGTGCGCGGATTGAAGAAAAATTTCGCACAATATGGCCTTTCATTGTCAAAGGTGCACCACCTGTTGGTGACACACGACCATGCCGACCATATTAAGTCGGTAGGAAGTCTGAGCTCCGACTATAAACTTAATGTTTATTCAACGCAAAATGTGCATGCGGGCATCGATCGCAACTATTGCGTGCGACGCAAGATACCAGCGGAATATAAGCGCTATATTAAGCCTGGCGAACCCTTCACTATTGGCGAGTTTAAGGTGACTGCCTTTCGTGTGCCGCACGATAGCAGCGATAATGTGGGCTATAAGATAGAATGGGGAAACCTGGTGTTTGCCTTGATGACGGACGTGGGACACGTGACCGACGAGATGAAAGCCGTGATAAGAGAGGCCGATTACCTTGTGTTAGAGGCTAATCATGATAAGGAAATGCTGGCAAATGGGCCTTATCCGGAACACTTAAAACAACGAATAACGTGTGGAACAGGCCATCTGAACAATCATCTATGCGCCGAAACATTGGTTGAAAACGCTTCTGAAAAACTGAAACATGTGTGGCTCTGCCACTTGAGCGAAGAGAATAACCACCCTGATTTGGCTCTAAAAACGGTGACACAGATACTGACCGACCGTGGCGTATTGGCCAAACATCCGTTTGAAATTACGGTGCTGAAACGACTTAGCCCTACAGGTGTGTTTGATTTGAAGGGCTAAAAGGCTTGGTTTATTGAGCTAAAAGGCTTGGTTTGTTAAGCTAAAAGGCTTGGTTTGTTAAGCTAAAAGGCTTGGTTTGTTGATCTAAAAGGCTTGGTTTGTTGAGCTAAAAGGCTTGGTTTATTGAGCTAAAAGGCTTGGTTTATTGAGCTAAAAGGCTTGGTTTGTTGAGCTAAAAGGCTTACAAAGTAGCCCAACTTATAGACGTTAAATAGGAAAACCGAGGGCGAGTTGCTGCATAAATTTTTGTGCAACAAGCCCTTGAAAAGGCGAAATGCAAGGGCTATAAGCGGCAGTAAGCGCAGACCCTTCAGCCTGTTTACGGTATGAAGCAGGGTAGAATAGCCCTGAAGCTGGTGGGCATGGGCTGCCAATGTGCGTAGGCTTTCCTCGGTTTTAGCTACAAAGGTGGCGTTATCTTCATAGTCGGCAATGGTTGCTGCATTGTCAAGATGTATGAGGGTGGCGCCATGTTCTTTTAATTGTTTGCCAAAAAGCGTATCTTCATAACCATATTCGTGAAACGTTTCATCGAAGGGATAGGCCAGCATTAAGTCGCGACTCACCATGAAATTAGTGGTGCGGAACGATGCGTAGGGTTGCTCCATACGCTTTTTGATGGGATGCTTTGCCAAGAACTGCTGCTCATAACGGTATTTTAAGTTGTCGTCATACAGCATTGGCTCTGATGATACCTTCGTCTCCTCCTTCGCTTCCTTTGTTTGTCCAATTATCTCCTCGGTAGTATCGCAATTCATTTGCATCCTTGAAAAGTGCAAGGTGCCAATGATAACATCAGCGTCGTTGCGGTGGGTGAGGTAGGTTCGCACAAAGTCGGGACGTTCAATAGCTACATCGCCATCTAAGAAAATAAGGTGATTGTAGTGGGCTGTTTGTGCTAAAAAGTTGCGAATAGCCGAGCGCCCAGTGTTCTTGGGGCGCTCGATGTATTGGCAGTAAGGCAGTTGTGCAATGATAGCATTGCGCTGTCTCGCAGCAATATCGGCCGAGCCGTCGTCGGCAAAGATGATTTCGAAGCCTAAAGATATGGTGGATTCTGCATTGTCGTTACCTTCGTTTTTCTTCTTCTCTTCCTTTGCGCATTGTTCTACCTGCTTCGACAAGACCATAGCAAGTGCTACCCCTACTTGATTGTAGAGGGGAATAAGAATAGATAAACCTTCTTTGTTAAGGCAACGACTCATATTATTATTTTTTCTTATAACAACTTTTCCTTCAGGTATTTTGCAGTATAGCTTTTCTCGCACTTGATAATCTCTTCAGGAGTGCCCTCGCATACGATGTAGCCGCCTTGGTTTCCGCCTTCCGGACCCAGGTCAATGATATGGTCGGCGTTTTTGGCCACATCCATGTTATGCTCGATGATGATGATGGTGTGGCCGCGTTCAATCAGTGCATTAAATGCTTTTAAGAGGCGTTGTATGTCGTGGAAATGCAAGCCTGTGGTGGGCTCGTCGAAGATAAACAGCGTGGGGTCTTGTTTCTCTTGGCCGATAAAGTAGGCGAGCTTTACGCGTTGGTTCTCTCCGCCCGACAGTGTCGACGAGCTTTGCCCCATCTTAATATAGCCTAAGCCCACTTGCTCTAAGGGGCGCAGACGGTTTACGATGGTTTTTTGCCCATATTGATCAAAGAATTCGATGGCTTCAGACACCGTCATTTCCAGCACATCATAGATGTTTTTATTGTGGAATGTAACCTCCAGCACGTCTTTCTTAAAGCGTTTGCCATGGCATGCCTCGCACGTTAATACCAGATCGGCCATAAACTGCATCTCTACGGTAATGACGCCAGCGCCCTTACACTCTTCGCAACGGCCCCCGTCGGCATTGAACGAGAAGTGTTGAGCTGTGAAACCTAACTGCTTTGCCAATGGTTGGTCGGCGTACAGTTGGCGTATGGCATCGTAAGCCTTTACGTATGTGGCAGGGTTAGAGCGCGAACTCTTACCGATGGGGTTTTGGTCAACCATCTCTACATGGCGTATCTGTCGCCAGTCGCCCTCTAACGCAACATATTCGCCAGGTATCTCGGCCACCTCGTCGAGATGACGTTTAAGGGCGGGGTAGAGGATGCCCTTGATAAGCGACGACTTGCCCGATCCGCTCACACCTGTTACTACGGTCATCACATTGAGGGGCAGTTTCACGTCGATGCCCTTGAGGTTGTTCATGCGTGCGCCTTTTATAATGATGGCTTGATTCCAGCATCGTCGGCTGGTGGGCACGGGGATATGGTCGTGACCATTTAGGTAATTCACCGTATGGCTACGCGTAAGCTTCTCTTTCTGAGCGTACACATCAGCCAAGTTGCCCTCATAAACAATCTCTCCACCATGTTGTCCGGCATCAGGACCTACGTCAATCAGATAATCGGCGTGTCGCAATATATCTTCATCGTGCTCTACCACCACTACTGTGTTGCCTATGTCGCGCAGCTCTTTCAGTACACGTATGAGTCTGTCGGTGTCGCGACTGTGCAAGCCGATGCTGGGCTCGTCGAGAATATACAGCGAACCTACCAGCGAACTGCCCAATGATGTGGTGAGGTTGATGCGCTGGCTTTCGCCACCACTCAGTGTGTTTGAGGGGCGATTGAGGGTGAGATACCCTAAGCCCACCTCAACAAGGAAGTGTAGGCGATTGACGATTTCGGTGAGTAGGCGCTTGGCTACGGCGGCATCATGTTCGTCGAGATGCAGGTCGTTGAACCATTTTAGCAGATTGGCAACGGACATTTCAACGAGGTCGCAGATGCTCATTCCATTGATTTTCACCCATGTAGCCTCTTTCTTCAGGCGCGCTCCATGACAAACAGGACAGATGGTTTTGCCGCGATAACGACTCAACATTACGCGGTATTGTATCTTATACTGGTTGTCTTTCACCATCTTAAAGAAGGCATCGATGCTGACGGCGTCGGCATGATGCTTGTCAGAGGGCAGTCCATGCCACAGCATGTCCTTGTATTTCTGGCTCAGAGCATAGTAAGGTTCAAAGATGGGGAACTTGTCTTTGGCGGCGCGGCGGCAGAATTCGTCTTTCCACATGCCCATCTTCTCGCCATGCCAACACTGTACGCAGCCCTCGTAAACGCTGAGCGCTGTGTTGGGGATGACCAGTTTCTCGTCGATGCCCATCACCTTCCCGAAGCCTTCACATTCGGGGCAAGCGCCGAGCGGCGAGTTGAACGAGAACATGTTGTCGTTAGGTTCTTCAAAAGTAATGCCGTCGGCTTCAAAGCGAGTGCTGAAGTCGTAGGTGATGTTTGAGGGTAGAAACACCAGCCTACATGTGCCATCGCCTTCATAAAAGGCCGTTTCGGCCGAGTCGAGTAGGCGAGAGATGCTGTCTTTTTCATGGCTTACCGACATGCGGTCGATAAGCAGATACACATCGTTAGGGCGTAGCGCGTCGAGTTGTTCAGCATCGGCCAGCACATCGTCAATGCGTATAAATGTGCCGTTAGCCCAAATGCGGGCATAGCCTTGCTGCAAGTCCATCTCTAATTGTTTAGCCAGCGTTCGGCCTTCGATGATGTGTAAGGGCGAGAGGATGGCAAACTTAGTGCCATCGGCATATTGAAAGGCGCAATTAAGAATGTCGTCGGTATTATTGATTTTTACCTCTTCGCCGCTGATGGGCGAGTAGGTTTTGCCGATACGTGCAAACAGCAATCGCAGATATTCGTATATCTCTGTCGAGGTGCCTACGGTGCTTCGTGGGTTGCGCGAGTTTACCTTCTGCTCAATAGCGATGGCTGGTGGCAATCCTTTAATATAGTCACATTCGGGTTTGTTTAGTCTTCCCAGAAACTGTCGGGCATAGGCCGATAGCGATTCAACATAGCGTCGTTGCCCTTCGGCATACAATGTGTCGAAGGCTAAAGATGATTTTCCTGAGCCCGAAACGCCAGCGATGGCAATAAACTTATTGCGCGGAATGTTTAGCGATACGTTTTTAAGGTTGTTAACCCTTGCTCCTTTTATCTCAATATATTCGTCCATGTTTCTTGATTGCTTATGCTTCGGCTATTTATAGATGAAAAAACGGCGCGTTCTATAAACACCTTCGTGTGCTGTTATTGCAAATGAAAGGAATTTATAGAACCCGCCTTATCTTATTAGTGCAATGTTACTATTGCGTGTTTTATGAGTTCATTGAAACCAAGAACTCGTCGTTGTCTTTGGTTTGTATCATGCGGTCGTGAATGGTGTTCATGGCCTCGATGGGGTTCATGTCGGAGATGAACTTGCGCATAATCCACATCTTGTTGAGCGTCTCCTTGTCTTGCAGCAAGTCGTCGCGACGTGTGCTTGATGCCACCAGGTTGACAGCCGGGAAGATACGTTTGTTGCTGAGCGAGCGGTCGAGCTGTAGCTCCATGTTGCCAGTGCCCTTGAACTCCTCGAAGATAACCTCGTCCATCTTCGAACCCGTGTCGATAAGCGCTGTGGCGATGATGGTGAGCGAGCCGCCACCCTCAATGTTACGTGCCGCACCGAAGAAGCGTTTGGGCTTTTGCAATGCGTTAGCATCAACACCACCCGTAAGCACCTTGCCTGATGCTGGCGATACTGTATTGTAAGCACGTGCCAGACGTGTGATAGAGTCGAGGAAGATAACCACATCGTGTCCACATTCAACCATACGTTTTGCTTTTTCCAGCACGATGCCCGCAATCTTTACGTGGCGCTCGGCAGGCTCGTCGAAGGTAGAGGCAATAACCTCAGCGTTTACGGTGCGA
>CAKQFW010000082.1 GCA_934230965.1 uncultured Prevotella sp. | reverse complement strand
GTGTAGGTGTGAGCTGCGTTAACGCCCTTTCGACACATATGAAGTCACAGGTATTCCGCGATGGCAAGATATATCAGCAAGAATATGAGAAGGGCAAGCCCCTTTACCCCGTAAAGGTTGTAGGCGAGACCGAACTGCGCGGTACACGTCAGCAATTCTGGCCCGACCCCACCATCTTCACCACTACTCACTATCAGTGGGACATCATCGCTCGTCGTATGCGCGAGCTGGCCTACCTGAACGCTGGCATCCGCATCACTCTGCGCGATATGCGTCCTGACGAAGAAGGCAAAACCCGTGAGGAGTCGTTCCATGCCAAGGACGGATTAAAGGAGTTTGTGCGTTATGTCGACCGTCATCGCACACACCTCTTCGACGATGTTATCTACCTCAAGACCGAGAAGCAAGGCTTCCCTATCGAGGTAGCCATCATGTATAACACCGACTATTCAGAGAACATACACTCGTATGTAAACAATATCAACACCATAGAAGGTGGTACCCACCTCACAGGTTTCCGTGCTGCCCTCACCCGTACACTGAAAGCTTACGCCGATAACGACCCTGTTATCTCAAAGAAAATTGAGAAAGCGAAGATTGAGATTGCTGGTGAAGACTTCCGCGAAGGCCTTACCGCCGTTATCTCTATCAAGGTAGCCGAACCACAGTTTGAGGGACAGACCAAGACCAAGCTGGGCAACAGCGAGGTGTCTGGCGCCGTTCAGCAGGCCGTAGGCGAGGCACTGAGCTACTATCTGGAAGAGCACCCGAAAGAGGCTCAGCAGATTTGCGACAAGGTGATATTGGCTGCTACAGCACGTATTGCTGCTCGCAAGGCCCGTGAGAGCGTACAGCGTAAGAACCCGATGACGGGTGGAGGTCTGCCTGGTAAGTTGGCCGACTGCTCAAACAAAGACCCGAAAGAGTGCGAAATCTTCCTCGTCGAGGGTGACTCGGCCGGTGGTTCTGCCAAGCAGGGCCGCGACCGCTACACTCAGGCCATCCTTCCGTTGCGTGGTAAGATTTTGAACGTAGAGAAGGTTATGTGGCACAAAGTGTTTGAGAGCGAGAGCGTTATGAACATCATCCAGAGTATCGGCGTTCGCTTCGGCGTTGATGGCGAAGACGATAAGGAGGCAAACATCGACAAGTTGCGTTACGACAAGATTATCATCATGACCGATGCCGACGTCGATGGTTCACACATCGACACGCTGATTATGACCCTCTTCTACCGCTTTATGCCTCGCATCATTCAGGAAGGACACCTGTATATTGCTTCAGCACCGCTCTACCTCTGCACCTATAAGAACAAGGTTAAGGAGTATTGCTACACCGAACAGCAGCGTCAAGCCTTCCTCGACAAGTATGCTGGAGGCATTGACGATGGCAAATCTATCCACACACAGCGCTACAAAGGTCTGGGTGAGATGAACGCCGACCAGCTGTGGGAGACCACCATGGACCCTGCCAAGCGCCTACTGAAACAGGTAACCATCGAAAATGCTGCCGAGGCTGACGAGATTTTCTCAATGCTTATGGGCGACGACGTAGAGCCTCGCCGCGCTTTCATCGAGAAGCACGCCACCTACGCAAACATTGATGCATAACAAAGCATTATAAGTTTATAATAAAACTACATACAGCCGTTATTCACATTCAACCTGTGGATAACGGCTTTTTTATGCACTTATACACAGCTTTTATATAGGTTATCCACACTTCTTAACCCAATTATCCACAACATTAGACCATATTGTCAACCTCTTTACTCCACATTATCCACCACTTATCCTTATATTATCCACTGCTCATTCCTCATCTATCCACGTTTTTCCCTTCGTTTATACACAGTTTATCCCCATTATATCCACAAGATACAACAATGTTATCAACAGTTATAAACACAATTATGCACAGAAAAGAAACAAGTTATCCACATAATAAAGCATGGTTATCCACAACTATCAAGCATAGTTATCCACAATTCAACCTAAAGTTATCCACAGTTATCAACAAAGATATACACAGTTATAAGCAAAGTTTCCCACAGTTACCAACAAAGTTATCCACAATAAGAGGGCAAAAAGGTGTGGATAACCACTAAACAAGAGACATAAACAAAGGATGATAAGAGGACAAAGTAACGATTCATTAGTTATTCATCCAGGGCAAAAGCATGTAGGTTGACAGTTCTAAGCCTTCAACATACTGCACCTGTGAAGCCTTAAAACGGTGGTCGCCCATCACTGAAAACACATTTTGCTGGCAAGGAATAAACCTATTAAACAGCTGTTCATCCATCTGATTGTTGCAAATATACGCTAGACCGTTGTCGGTTACAATGCGTTCGCCACGCCGTGCACCGCGCATTGTAACCCGCACAAAGCCAAAGAAAGGCTGGGAGAAAACGGCTGTAACCCGCTCTTTACTAGCAACCATTGTCAGATTGCTTGTCATAAACAACGAATGGTTAGACTTCACGAGCTTATTATTATTGGTTTCCAAATGGTTATTAGTAATTATCAACTGACTATTTGCCATTAACAGTCTACTGTTTGCTGCAGACAATTGTTCATTATCAAGCGCGCTGTTACATAAGCTGGCTTTGTACACACGCTTTAAACGTAGGCGTTCACGGCTGTCGGCCTCAACAACGAGCCTACAACCCAGCTCGTTTACCACCTGGGCAGGTTGCCAAAGCGCCCAATCAGTATCGCCAAAAGTCCATTCAGGTTGCATGGCACAGCCGTCGCTTCCTTCGCCCATAACACCAGCATCGTCATAATACCACGATGCAGCGGGCCTACACAGCCACGTATCATCCGTTTGAAAGCCAAAACGCTCACCATCAACATCCTCGCCGAAGAAGCTGACCGCCAGTTGGTAGCTATCATTTACCTGTGGCACAGGCGCATACCATACCGCAATATGCACACTATCGGGGCGCAAGAAGGGCGCCACATGATAGGTCAGAGCCACCGCCTCGCCCGAGTTTGTAGGGCGGTAAGGCGTTATGGGGTCGGTGCTTACCTGTCGCCCATTCACATACACCTTCACATATCCTGTGGTGGCCACACGCAACGTGGCATCGTGCACCGTGCCTAAATTAGTATACGTTTGCCTGAACCATTGGTGCCCACCTATCTTTTGCTCCGAGCCCTTTATCCACGACCAGCCAAAGGTCTGCCCCATTAGTCCGACGGGGCACAGCAGCAACACACACATATATATAATGTATATCAGATGCTTCGCCACGCTACGAGACGACAAGCCATCAGCACAGCGAGTCGCTAATATAGCAACACGTCGAGCCATAACGAAAGCAATATCGTGAAAAGGTGTTTGTGCAAAAGTCATTGTCTACGGTAGTTTTCTGTTTGCAAAAGTAACGAAAAAAAACGAGGCATCTGCATATATTAACATAATTTCGTGCAGAAGTTTTGCAGATAGAAAATGAAGCAGAGGCAAAGCGGGCCAAATAAAGGCATAAAAAAACTTCCCCGTGCTCACGCATAAGGAAGCTCACTGTGTTCAATAGTATACCAATTAATGAAGAATAAAAAACTTTGTCTTGTTTCAGTATCGGCCAGCATCGTTATGCGGCCGTGTTGCGATGATTTATCATTCCGAATATATTCTTTCGAAACTGCCTACACCGCGAGGCATCGTCAAAATGCAGAACCTTAATCTTTCGTCCTTATCTTAACTGTTGCAAAGATAATAAAGAGAATGAAACCGCGCAAGTTTTTTGGTGCTTAAATGTCGATTTTTTATTTATTTTGCATTTTGATAGCGTTTATTTGGCAAAATCCATGCTCAAACGGCCATATTTTTTCATTTATTATCAAATGTCACAGGCAAGAAACTACCAAAAACAGTAGGTCTTCCATCAAACGATTGTGCCCCCAAACAGTCAGCTCAACCCAATATTGTAACCACCGGGTTGTTGTTCTACAACCACACCTTTGCCATCACACATAGTTAGTATTTTCCACATCACAACACGCAAAATGTATGAAAATGTATTAAATTATCAATAACAAGGAGCAAGATGTAAGCTTTTCACGCTTTTTAAAATACAAAATGCATCATTCTAAAAAATAATGTATATATTTGCAAAGAGCTTAGCACAATTATGCGAATAGTTTATAAGAATTGAATAAACAGCGAAGCACAATTGCACAAATAGCAAAAAAAATTATAGATATCATATAGAATAATTGGAGGGAAACACTGATGAAGAGATTTTTTTCAAACAAATGTAACCACCTTACTATCGCAGCGCTGATGTTACTGTCTGGCATTGCCACCAATGCCACAGCACAAGAGCAAGCCGACACCGCCACATGGGCCGTGCCTGTAGTATCGGTAACCAACCTACGCTTAGGTGGCGACTATGATAAGGAAATGGAAACACAAGCCCTGTTAGGCATGCCCATGCGCGTGGTAAAGAACGATCGCTGGCTGCATGTGCAAACACCCGACAACGACAAAGGCTATGTACTGAATACATCGGTAAAGAAGATGACCGACGCCGAGATGAAGGCTTGGAACAGCGCACCGCAAGTAATAGTTACCGCCCTCAACGGTTACGTGTATGAAAAGCCCGACCTGAAGTCGCAACATGTAAGCGATGTAGTGGCTGCCAACCGCCTAAAGCTCCTTGGCAAGAACAAAAAATTTTATCATGTTGAATATCCCGATGGCCGAAAGGGCTACCTTCCCACCGCCATCGCCATGCCGCTTGAACAGTGGCAGCAGAGCGTAAAACAAAATGCACAAAGCATTATTGCCACCGCCATGACCATGAACGGTGCACCCTACTCGTGGGGAGGCACCAGCACCAAGGCTATGGACTGCAGCGGACTGGTGCGCACCACCCTGCTGATGCACGACATCACCCTACCGCGCAACGCCTCACAGCAAGCCAAGGTGGGCGAGCGCATTGACATTGCCCCCGACTTTTCAAACCTCATCCCTGGCGACCTCGTTTTCTTTGGCCGCAAGGCTACCGACGACAAGCCCGCCCACGTGTCGCACGTAGGCATCTATATCGGCAACCAAAAGTTTATCCACTCGCTGGCATGGGTGCACGTAAGCAGCTTCAACCCTGCCGACCCCGAGTATGACGAGTACGACCTGAACCGCCTGTTGTGGGCGCAGCGCATCTTACCCCTCATTAACAAGATACCCGAGGTAAACACATCGGTCAACAACGCCTACTATAATTTCAAATAGCAAGGCCTCACCCCTGCTCCCACCACACGTATATATAATAAGGTGTAACAAGAGAGAAAAACAGATTATTTAAAACATAACGTAAGACAAGACAAAACAGCATATTATGGTTTCAAGAAGAGATTTTCTTAAACGCGCAGCACTGGCCACAGCTGGTTCAGCGCTCGCCATTAGCAACGCCGACGCCATGACAGGCTTGGCAAGTGTAGCATCCAAGAAAGTAAACATAAACCGTAAGGGCAAAGGCGGCAAGATGACGCTAAAGTTCTTCCCCTACGAGCTGAAGTTGGCCCACACCTTCACCGTAGCCACCTACACCCGCACCACCACGCCCGATGTACAGGTAGAAATTGAATATGAGGGCGTTACAGGCTATGGCGAAGCCAGCATGCCGCCCTATCTGGGGCAATCGGTGCAGAGCGTTACCACCTTTCTGCAAAAGGTAGACCTGAGCCAGTTTAAGGATCCCTTCATGATGGACGACATCCTCAACTATATCGACAGCCTCTCGCCTGGCGACAATGCAGCCAAAGCCGCTGTCGACATCGCCTTGCACGACCTTGTGGGCAAGCTCATGGGCCAGCCCTGGTATCGCATTTGGGGTCTCGACCCTGCCAAGGCACCTAACACCACCTTCACCATCGGCATCGACACCGCCGAGGTAGTGAAGCAGAAGACGTTAGAGTGTGCCAATAAGTTTAAGATATTGAAGGTAAAACTGGGTCGCGAAAACGACCATGAGATGATTGAAACCATACGCAGCGTTACCGACCTACCAATTGCCGTTGACGTAAACCAAGGCTGGAAAGACCGCCGACAGGCACTCGACGAGATTTATTGGCTGAAAGAAAAAGGCGTAGTGATGGTAGAGCAACCCATGCCGAAAGAGCAGATTGACGACATTGCATGGCTCACGCAAGGCAGCCCGCTGCCCACCTTTGCCGACGAGTCGATACAGCGCTTAAAAGACATCAAGGCCATTGAGGGCGCCTTCACAGGCATCAACATCAAGCTGATGAAGTGTACGGGTATGCGCGAAGCGTGGAAGATGCTCAACTATGCTCATGCACGTGGCATGCGCGTGATGGTGGGCTGCATGACCGAGACATCGTGTGCCGTGAGCGCCGCCGCACAGTTCTCACCGCTGGTCGACTTTGCCGACCTTGATGGCAACTTGCTCATCTCTAACGACCGCTTCAAAGGCATGACCGTGGTAGATGGCAAAATCACCCTACCCGACCGCCCCGGCATCGGCATTGTAAAGCTGTAAACGCACTTTTTGTTGTAAGGTTTGATGGCTGTATGCCAAAGAATGGTGTGCAACAACACCTAAGCCCTATAACGAAACAACGACGTTAAACTATAAAAGGACAATAAGAGCAACAAGGTTTTCATATACAATTGCAAAAGCCATTGTTCTTATTGTCCTTTTATTATGCCATGTTATCACGTTTTCAGTTTTAATACCCTATTGGTGTTGACAGACTGTGGTTGGCCTAAAGGCTCACTCTTTACAGGTTCAGACACTTGTTGTTCTTTCTGTGTTGTGTTATTAGGGTATGCTTACATAATTTCTTCTTTGTTTTATGTAAGATTGTTTACTTCCTTTTCCGTCAAACCAGTAATCTGCATAATCTGTGATGTCGGGAGATCTAAGGAAATCATTTTTTTTGCGATAGCAATTTTCTCTTCTTTTTTACCCTCATCGATACCTTCAGCTCTTCCTTCAGCCCTTCCTTCAGCTCTTCCTTCAGCAAATCCTTCGTCTCGGCTTGTATCTAACACGCTACGTTGATATCTAATCGCCTCCATGTGCCGTACATAATCGTTTTTCTCAGCAGAGCTTAGGGTATCTATTCTCAGACACTCGCGTGCCTGACTGAGTCCTGGTGCTGTAGCATCGGGAGCTATTGATCCTGTTTTTAAGAACTCAATCCATTGATCAAGCGGGGTAGTAGCCACTCTGTCAAAATCGTTCACTCTCAAGATATAATACTCAGGAAAGAGGTCGCCAGCTTCTTTACGTTCAAGCACGTTTTCGCCATCAGCCAATCCAAACCCGAAGAATTTCTGGTTTTGACGCACTGAGAGTTTCAGAATATCTGACTTATCATGCAAACCGCGGAAAAATGTTTTACCGTGATACACATAGTCTTTGCCTTGTCCGAGTTCGAAATAAACAATATTGATACTGTAAACCTTTCTTACTTTGTCATAGTCGTTGCCGAGATCAATATAATCGGTTATGGCCTTCGACACACCATATAACATTCGGTGAAAATAAGTCAGTTCGCGGTTATTCTGTATCTCAATGATCGTTAACTCTCCCTTGTCGCTTTCAGCAAGTATGTCAACACGGTTAAACTTGTCTTCCTCTGTTTCTTGGTTCGACTCGCTTTCGAGAAATCTCTCAATGGTGTATTTTCGTCCTAACAGCGATTCGAGCAGTCCCTCAATCACAGCATAGTTGGCCTTGTTGCGCAGAAGGCGTTTCATGGCCCAGTCAAATCGTATATAGTTGTCCATTTTGAAATATCCTTTCTTGATTTAAATGTTTGTCTGTTACAAATTTACGCAAAAACGTTTGAACGCCAATCTTTTTATTGTTTTTTATTTAGCAACAAGCATATTTTCTTCATATTTTTCCTTGTAGCAGATTTATCTATTAGATGTTCAATTCTTCTTCTCTTGTTTTTTATACCCCAACGGCAACAATAAAATAACAACAAAAGGACAACAATAACAACATGCTTTTCTTACACAATGGTGAAAGATGTTGTTTTTGTTGTCCTTTTATTATGCCATGTTGTTACATTTTATGTTTCAGATAATATTGTTGTGTTTTTAACAATCTATTTCGCGCTTCGCGCGTTTTCTTGAACACGAATTATCATGAATTATCCACAAATTAACTCATAAATTATCCTAGTAGGACGGTGGTCTCTGGGCCCCGTCCTCCCGAAATTAGAAATGGGCAATAAATATGTGAGGTTATCTATTTAGAAGTGCTGGGTGCTGGAGGACGGGGCGCGGAGACCACCGTCCTACTTGGAGGGCGCATCCATTTAGATAAAAATAAAACACTGGTCACACAATCTTTCGTAAGGTTTACTGTTCTATTAACCATGCAGATTATTATCTGATACCAAGCAAATAATTATCTGATACCAAGCGATTGTTTTTCTGATATGGGCCGAAAAATTGGGCAAAAGAGCCGAAAAATTGTCTCGTAACGGTCGTTCTCCATGCTCGTAACGGTCGATATGAACACGCGCATCGACCGTTCCACGTGTTCATAACGGTCGATACCAGGGCCGACGCATTACTTTTCTCTTTGATAATCAAAGGTATTACCAAAAAAAAGTATTACCTTT
>CAKQFW010000081.1 GCA_934230965.1 uncultured Prevotella sp. | reverse complement strand
GCGATATGGTGGCCACCAACGCCTTTGGCATGGTCATTGACAAGCCCGACGTAAGGATGGTGATACACATCACGGCTCCCAGTTCGTTAGAAGCCTACTTTCAAGAAGCGGGTCGCGCGGGTCGAGATGGGCAAAAAGCCTATGCCGTGTTGCTGCACCAAAAGAGCGATAACACCACACTGCGCAAACGCATTGACGAAACGTTTCCCGATAAAGAATATATTCGTGAAACCTACAACCACATAGCTTATTATTATCAGATAGCCACTGGCAGTGGCGCAGGATATACCAACCTGTTCGACACCGACCGCTTCTGTCGAAACTTTCACCACTTTCCCACCCTTCTGCTGTCGGCACTGAAGATTTTGCAACGTGCTGGATATATTGAGTGTGACATGGATCCTGACGCGTCGTGCCGACTGATGTTCTTGGTCGACCGCGACACGTTATACCGCATACCCTCGGCATCAGAAGACGAAGAGCGACTGCTGAATGTGCTGCTGCGTAGCTACAGCGGCCTGTTTACCGACTATGCCTACATTGACGATGAGCTGCTGGCGCACCGCTCGGGTCTCACACGCCAACAGGTGTACCTCATCTTCAAGAGTTTGAACCAGCGACACATCATACACTTCATACCACAACGTAAGTTGCCCACACTGACCTATACCGTCGACCGTGTTGATGGCGACCAGCTCATACTGGGCCCCGAGGTGTATGACGACCGCAAAGAGCAGTTTACAAAGCGCATAGAGGCCGTGATAGCCTATGCTAACAACCATGACGAATGTAGAAGCCAACAGCTGTTGGCCTACTTTGACGAGCAGCGCACCACCCACTGCGGTATGTGCGATGTGTGCATAGACCACAAACGACAAGAAAACAGTGAGCAGCGGGTGCGTGTGGCACAAGAAAAAATTATGCAGCTTCTGGCCGATGGCAAGCAGCATGATGTAAAAGAGCTGTCGGGCCTACAACTGCATGCCGAAGACCTGCGCGAGGCTCTGGGCGAGCTGGTTGACGACGAAAAGATACATACCCACACCTTTAAAATATGGAAGGCGTGAGGAGGAAGAGCAAAAAATATTTACTCAATTAACATAAAAAAATGTTTTAGAAAGAAAGTTTTTCTTGTATTTTTCTTACATTTGCAACATCTTAGTTTATAAGAAAAACTTTCTTTTCACTTATCACATCATAAAAAGAAAGGACTAAAAATGAGCAAGACCAAGAAACGACTGTTGTTCGTTTGCCTCGGCAATATTTGCCGCAGCCCGGCCGCCGAGGGAGTGATGAAAAAGATGGTTCATGATGCGGGCCTTGACGATGCGTTCGACATCGACTCGGCAGGCATTGGCGACTGGCACGTCGGACAATTGCCCGACGCACGTATGCGCGCCTGCGGACAGCGTCATGGATACAACTTTAACAGCCATGCTAGACAGCTAACAACAGCCGACTTCACCCACTTTGACTATATTCTGGTGATGGACGCCGACAACTATCGCATTGTTACAGGCAAGGCCGCAAACGATGCTCAGCGCGAAAAGGTGCAAATGCTGGTAGACTATTGCACCGAGCACCCCAGAGCCCACGTTATTCCTGACCCTTACTATGGCGATAGCTCCGACTTTGAATATGCTGTAGAGCTGATTGAAGATGCCTGTCGCGGCCTCTTGGCACAGATGATTGAGTAAAAATACCCCTTCAAGCCCAAACCACTTGAATCGTTTAACAATTTAAATTCTTCAGGTTATGAAAATTGGTATTCCTAAAGAGATTAAGAACAACGAAAACCGCGTCGGGATGACTCCCGCCGGTGTCGCTGAGTTGGTAAAACATGGCCATGAGGTGTACGTACAGCACACCGCAGGCGCAAACAGTGGATTTCCGGACGACGCCTATACAGCCGTGGGTGCCACCATACTGGCTACCATTGAAGAGGTGTATGCTATTGCCGATATGATTGTCAAGGTGAAAGAGCCCATCGCGCCCGAGTATCCCTTGGTGCGCAAAGGTCAACTGCTATTCACCTACTTCCATTTTGCCAGCGACCGTGAGCTAACCGACGCCATGCTGAAGAGCGGTGGCGTGTGTCTGGCCTACGAAACGGTGCAGCTGCCTAACGGTGCTCTGCCACTGCTCATCCCTATGAGCGAGGTGGCCGGACGTATGGCTACCATCAACGGTGCCTACTATCTGCAGAAGACAAAGGGCGGTAAAGGCAAACTGATATGTGGTGTGCCGGGCGTGAAACCTATCAAGGTGCTGGTGCTGGGCGGAGGCATTGTAGGACAGGCCGCCGCACGTGTAGCCGCTGGTATGGGTGCCAACGTGGTGATAGCCGATATCTCGCTGCCGCGTTTGCACGACCTGTCAATCAGTATGCCTCCAAATGTAGACACGCTATATTCGTCACACCATAACATTGTGCAAGAACTGAAGGATGTTGACATTGTGATTGGTTCAGTATTGATTCCGGGCGACATCACACCCAAACTTATCACACGCGATATGCTGAAGCTGATGGAGCCAGGCACTGTGCTGGTAGACGTGGCCATTGACCAGGGCGGATGCTTTGAAACATCGCATCCCACCACGCACAGCGACCCTGTTTACGAGCTCGACGGCATCATTCATTATGCCGTGGCTAACATTCCGGGTGCTGTGCCTAACACATCAACGGCTGCACTGACCAATGCTACCATGAAATATGCTGTGGCACTGGCCGACAAGGGCTGGAAGAAGGCTTGCGCTGAAGACGAAGCACTGAAGAAGGGCCTCAACGTTGTTGATGGTAAGGTAACATTTAAGCCTGTGGCCGACCTCTATAATCTGCCTTATATCGAGGTAGAGAAGGTATTGTGATGACTTTTTCTTGCAATTAGTGATAACAAGAGAGGGGGCTTAGATAACATTGTTAGAGCCAACGAAGGGTTATTGCTAATTGCAAGAAGAGATAAATAAAAGGAAACAAAAAAGGCAACGTAGAAGTGGATATTCATCCGCTGCTGCGCTGCCTTTTTTAGCTTTCACAAGCTACGTCCCCACTGCCGCTGGCGAAAGTCTCCCGACTTTAACACCTTGGCCTGAGAACTTCTGTGGTGCCCGTTGGCACCTTTGTTACCCTAATTCTAAACTTAACAATCTAAATAACCTAAAACCAATACTATGAAATCAAAAATTCTTTTTCTTATACAAATCAATAACTAACCAAATTCAAAAAAACTAATTGTGTCCTTAACAACAATCAATCATATCTTCTTTTCGAAAACCACTCTATCACTAGACCAGTGTTTCTATCTTTTTAGACGATGCAAAGATAAATATTTCAGCGCACCACACAAACACTTTTCGGTATTTATTATAGCAAAAAGAGAAGAAAATGATATATATCAAACATTGTGTGCACGAACACAACATGCTATATAACACATTTTAGCGCTTTGTTATATTCTTTGCTTCGCCCTTATTGTGCAAAAGCGCCAAAGAAGGTGGCAGCAGCTGGAGCACAAAAACGATAGTCTTGGTCGTCGGCAATGTTCAAGAACAGCACTTGCTTCATGCCTTTAAAGGGCAAGCCCGTGGCAAAATGGCGCTGCACATCGGTTACACCACCTTGCAAGGCAGGGCTGTTTTGCTGAAGCGTAAAGCGCCAGTTGGCATCGTAAGGCAGCGGAGCGCCTTGCTCTACCTGGTCGTTCTCGCAGTTGATGTTCATCTTTTCGCTCTGTGCAAAGGTGCTAAACAGCGGGTTTTTATCACCAGGCGTTGTGCTCTTCACATCGGTATCATAGCATAGCACGTCTTTAGCCTCGGCGCTCATCTGCTCTACACCCTTTGCTGTAGAAGCATAATAATAGTTGGGGGTGAGGCGCGAGTTGTTCATATCAGCACCATCTTTGCTGCTGTTCTTTAGGCCATAACGGCAGTCGTATAACAAGTTGTTCACCACTGTAGCTTGAATAGAGCGCTCTACCCAAATGCTGCCACCCTTTTTGTTACGGGCGCGACGCCAGCCACAGTTAACCATTGTGTTGTTATAAACATTCACCTTCGACAGAGGCACCGACTCGCTGGTGCCTTGGTTCGACAATTTGAAAGCATTGGTGCAAGCGTTATACACCACGTTGTAGGCCACATCCATGAGGCATCCCGCCTTTATGTTTACCGCCTCGCAACCGTCGGCAGCGTTTCCGTTATCGGCAAACACATTATTATATACTACACCATTGCCGCCCGTGGTATAGATGTGGTCGCTATAATTGTCGTGAAAGAAACAATTAGCAATGGCAAAGCGACCGTTGATGTTACAGAAGTGGAAAGCTGGCACACCACCGTCAATAGTAGTTTTATACAACTTGTTTTGGAACGAGAGACTCGACTCGGTGGGCGTAGCGCCAGCGTAGCCAATATGCACATGGCTGAGCACCGTTTCTTCTGAGTTGTATCCACAAATAATGCCGCCCCATGCGTTAGGCTCCTTCACGTCAGAGGTAAACACTATAGGCTTCTCGGCGGTGCCCATGCAATAAAGGTTGCCCAGCACTACCAGTTCGATGGGCACCTGTACGCCCGCCTTACAGGTAACGGTAACGCCAGGCTCGATGTAGAGCGATGTACCTACAGGTATCTCTACACTCTCAAGCAGAGTGGTGTCGCGCGACCATACCAGCGAGCCGATAGGATATTCGGCCAAAGCAGTGATAACCGTTGTCTTTGAGCCTTCATTTTCGTTGTTTCCGTTTCCGCCAGCATAGTCGTATGGATTAATGTTATCGTTCTCGCAGGCTGTGAGCCCCGCCAGCATGGCTAACGCCAAAGTTGCCACCCTACAGGCAGAGAAAAAAGAATATATACGTTTCATCGTTTTTATTATCTTATCTTGTTTTCGTAACAGTTAAAAAAGTATAGCATGCCCACGGCACACTGATTATAAACAATTACATCGCAAAGCGCACGCCAACAAGGAAGGTGCGGCCGTAGCGATAGGTGCCCACGATGGTGCGGTCGGCCTTCTGTCCTTCAAGACTAATGTTTTCAGTGTTCACCGTCTTCAGGTAGCGTTCACGCTTTGCGTCAGTCAGGTTGTTAGCCTTCATGAAGAGGCTCAGGCCACCCTTAAATTTCTTCTCGGCGCTGAGGTCGAGCGAGAACATGCCCTTATCCCATTGGTCGGCATCTTTAAAAGGCGACACCACAGCCAGACGCGTGCCCGTATAGGCCGAAGCCAGCTGCGCGTTCCATCCGTGCGCCGTGTCTTTATACATGAGCGACACGTTGGCGGTATGCGGCGCCTGGTTAACCAAGGGTCGGGTTTGTGTAACACCCGATAAGAACTCGGCACTGCCCTCTTTGTATTGACGTTTCGAGGTGGTGATGGCCGAGTGCGTATAGGTATAGTTGGCCTTCACACCGAAGTGTCGCACATACTTCACCACATCAATCTCTACGCCCATATTGCGCGCATTGCCCAAGTTTTGCGGCATATAATAATCGTTGGTGCCACCCGCGCCGTGGTTCTCGGCACTCACAAACACCTGCTCGATAGGATTTTTCAGATACTTATAGAACAAGCCTACGAGCAACTGCTCGGTGGGCGATGGAAACCACTCCCATCTCAGGTCGACATTATCGATACGAGCGCGCTTCAGTGTGGGGTTACCACGCTCCATATACTCTTCGCCCATCAACTGGTAAGGCACAATTTCGTAAAAGCCAGGGCGGTTGATAGAGCGATAATATGACAGGCGCACATTCATGTTAGCCGTGGGTTTCCACTTCAACGAAGCCGAAGGCAGCACATCCCAATAGCTCTGCTCGCCCACCTGCCCCATGTTTTTAAACTTCTGAAGCATGGTGTATATCTGGTTGGTGTGCTCTACACGACATCCAGCATACAGCTCGGCCCACGATGTTTTCAGGGTCAACATGCCATAGGTTCCGCCTATGTGCTCTTTCGAGTCGTAATTGAGCTGCGATGCTTGCGAATAAGGCGTGGTGCAGGTCCAACCAATCGTTTTATATTGATCGAAGCCATTACCTTGCAGCGTCTGCGTGATGTCGGCAGGGTTAAAGTCGTAAGAGTAGAAACGGTTCTTGCGCTCCTTGCGACGATACTGTGCACCCGCTTTCCACAAGATATCAAACGCTGTGAGATGCTGGTCATAGGCAATGTTTGCATAGCCCGCCCAGTCGCGGTCGGTATTATGCTGAAAGCGTCGCGTCATATCGCGGGGCTGCGTCTTGGCAATAGTGTGAGAGCCAGACCAGTAGCCACCCGTTGAAGTATCGTCGATAGTCACATAATTGGTGAGCGACTGATACACGCGGTCAGGATCTTTAGCGCGAGCTTCAGAGAAGATGCCCGCCCAGTCGACAGTCAGGTCATCGCCAAAATGGTGCGTACCCTTGAGGTGTGTGGCAAGGATGCGTTGCGACAGTTGCATTGACCTTGTTTCGTCATCTTGCGAATAAGACGTCTTATCAATATATTCGGTTTTAATGGTGTTAGTATATCGCACACTTTCAGACGAGGTGCCCACTAACATGTTATACCATTCAATTTTGTGACCACGTGCTGGGGCAAAGTCGATTTTTGCATGCAAGCCTCCTGTGAGGTCATGAATAGAATAATAACGATGCTGCAACGAGTGAACATACATGGTAGCTTGGCCCGTAGCCATCTTCACGCCATTATAGGTGCGTTCGGTGCCACGATACAGGCTCTGCAAGCTGCCCGCCAGCGTTACGCCCACACGGTTTTCCCAGAAACGGTGCCCTACCGACAAGCCCGCCACCACGTTAGGCGCTGGCATATCATGCGACGAGATGCGTGTGCCGCCCGTTTTAAAGTCGGCCGTTGTAGCCTTATAGTCGTCGCCCATCGTCTCGTAAGGAGCTCGGCGTGTGATGTTGCTGCGGTCGGCCGAAAGATAGTTGCGGTCGGCGTGCATATAATAATCGGTGGTACCTATGGCGGCATTGGCTTGCAACGAGAAGCGTGCAGGCGCATCTTTCATCACCATATCTACCACGCCACCAGCGGCATCGCCCTCCATATCGGCCGTAAGCGTTTTCGACACAACGAGTCGATCCATTAAGTCGCTGGGAAAGAGGTTCAGTGGGATGTATCGGTTCTTATCATCAGGGCTGGGTATCTTCACCCCATTCACCAAGGTATAGTTGTAACGTTTATCCATACCTCGCAAGATGGCATACGATGCTTCGCCCGTGGCATCCTTCTCCATCGTCACTCCCGACACACGCTGCAGCACATTGGCCACATTGATGTCGGGCGAAAGCTGAATGCTTTGCGCACTGGTAACGTTGAGCACCGTGCCCGCATTTTTCTCCAGGGCCATGGCGCTGCGGTCGGTACGATTTTCGCGAAGGCCCGTAACCTGCACCTCACTAAGCTGTCGTGTAGACTCTTGCAAGACAATATTTATACGTCCGCCAGTGTTGCCCACGTCTACGCGACGTTCTACCGTGTTGTAAGCCAAATAGCTTACCACCAACGTAAACTGTCCGCGTTCAGGCAATCCGCGTAGCGAGAACGAGCCATCGAGCCCCGTAGTGGCATGAATATTTGCCAACTCCTTGACCCTCACTACCGAGCCCACCAAGGGTTCGCCTGTAGCGCTATCGTTCACCCGTCCGTCGACATCGCGGGCACAAACTGTTGTAGCCGCCATCACGGCAGCCGTCAATAAAAAAATATGTTCACGCATGTCGCTATTTATTCCGCGTAATGGTGTGAATAATGTTTCCGTCTTTGTCAATCATATACATACACAACAGCTTCTTTGTTGCTGAGAACACCGAGAAGCCGTCGGCGCTACTGCAGAACACGGTGCCCGTGGTAGGCTTTACATCACGTCCCAACGAAGCCGAGCCGTTTACCACATAGTCGATAGCATCGCCCGTCATACGTATATGTTGGAAGTTATGAATATGTCCGCAAGCATATACATCAACGTTTTTATAGCGTTGCAACACGGGCAACACGGCACGCTGCATATCCTTACGTTCAATATCCTTCTTGTCGGTATAGGCATAGATGGGGTGATGACCTATGACGATAACCCAGTCTTCATGTGCATTGCGCAAGGTGGCATCGAGCCATTGCAGTTGTGGGTCGTTCTCTTGCTTACGAGCGTCGGGGTAAACATCCGACACACGGTAGCGCTCAATAAACGGGGTGGTATCGATAAACACCACGCGTACAGTTAAGCCTTTCTTGTCAAACACTTTTGTATAATAGCGGGCGGGCATCATCCATCGGCGGCTCACCTTACCATAGTCAAGCACCGCCTGTGTGTTGCCACGATATTCGTGGTTACCCAATACAGGAAACCAGTCGATCATCAGTTCAGGATGCGCATATACCCATTCATAATTAGTGTTCCACAGCGGGTCATTCACCGAGGCAATGCCATTGAAGTGATGAATATCGCCAGCTGCCAACACACACTTAGGTTTCAGCGTTTTTGCCATATTGCCCATCAGCTCGGCTATGGGTTTTTGGTCATAATATCCGTTTCGGCCTAAATCGTTAGCCATAAACATGGTGATGTCGCCTTTCATTCTTGCCCATACTTCGGCTGTTTGGGCATGGGCTGTCGTCAGCGTTCCTATCATAAAGAACGCCATCATCATTGCCACCATTGTATGAAGGCAAGAGATCTTTCTACCTTTTTGTTTCATGTCTTTTAGTATATATGATGT
>CAKQFW010000080.1 GCA_934230965.1 uncultured Prevotella sp. | reverse complement strand
GCAATAGTTCGCGCCTCATCGTGCATTGTCTCCATGTTTTTGGCTTTTGTGACAAGCTTCTTCTGCGTTTCGTTATGTGGTCGCATAACCAGCATTATGATGGCAACAGTGGCTACCAGCACTGCGGCTAAGGCTAATAAGAAACGAGTAGCCTTCCATTTTAGCAAGGCATCATCTTCAGGTTTATTTTTCTTTTGTGCCAATCGTTTCTGCCGTTCCACATCATGGGCTATCCATCTTGCTACAGCATCTTCATCGTTTGTGTAAGTTACCTCAGAGGCTTCATCTTTCACTGCTGCAAAAGCGTTTCCTGTAGCTACACTATAATCGGCAATGCGAAACATTGGTAGGTCGTTCAAGTTGTCGCCAAACACCACAATGCGGTCTATATCCAACTCATCGGCCATCAGATTAATGGCTTTTGCCTTGGTAGTGCCTTCGGCATAAACCTCAAATACGCCTATGTTTTCATCGTAATTATCGCGATAGCATACACACGAGCAACTTATCTTTGAGCGTTTTACCTCATCGGCCACTTTCCGCAACGCATCATATTCGCCCATGCTAAAGATGATAACGCAAGGCGTATCTTCATAGGCGGGCAAGGTTTCGCATTGCACCAAGCGTTTCTGTTTAGAACTGATGCGTGGCTGTATAAACTTTTCTTCATCGGCCGACAGTGTCTTGGTGTGGTACACCACTATTTGGTCACCGTCAAGTCGGTAGATAAAGGGGTGCACACCGTGTTTGGCATAGATGGGCAATAGCTGGGCAATAATGTCGTTCTTAATGCTGTTTATGTGTGTGTAGCTGCACTTTTGGTTATCCCACCATGCAGCGCCCGCCATTGTGATAAAGGGCACGTTAGCGTGAAGCGGAGCCAATAAATGAAGGGCTGTGGCGGGCGTGCGAGCCGTAGCCACAGTAAATAATATATTTTCTTTGTCAATAAGATTGTTCAGTATGGTCACGGTGTTGTCTGACAAGCGGGCTTCGCTGGTCAGAAGGGTGCCATCCATGTCGCTGACATAAAGTGTCTTTTTTATTTTGTCAGTAGTATTTTGCGTCATTATTATATTAAATTCTTTCTTTTTGCTATGCAAAATTAAGCAAAACTACCGAGATGGGCAAAAAAAATCGCATCGGAGTGGTGAGCTCCAATGCGATTTATGGGTTTATAATCGATTTATAATTGTTTTACCAATTATTTAACCAACATCTTCTTACCGTTTACAATAACGATGCCCTTGAAGTTGTCGTCTACACGCTGGCCAGCGAGGTTGTAACGTAAGTTGTTCTTCTGAACCTTAACAGTGTTTACACCCTGGATGCCTGAAGCCACTTCGTCAAGAACAAACAGCATAGGCATAACGGCTTTATCTTGAGCAGTAGTATAGCCGCTGAAAGTTGTGTAGGTGCCTTTACCATACTGAATGTATTTTTTATTGTTCATAATTTTGAAGGTGCCGTCAGCCTGAGCCTCTACAGTCCATGCATAGGGCTTGGTCTTGTCTAACTGGAATGAGTCGTGTGCAGCATCTGTGTCAAAGTAGAAGTATCTGCCTAAGTAGTCCTTCATTGAGTAACCACCTTCCACAGCTTCAAAAGTAAGTGTATTGTCATAGTGGTTGCTATCCTTAATCTCGTCAAGTGTTCCATCAAGAGTTTTTCCGTTCAGACGACCATATGTATAGGTTTCGTTAATGCTCATAGCGTAGATGGTCTTGCCATCGCGCTGAGCTACCATCAAATACTTCTTGCCGCTTTCAATGGCAGTAGCCTTCTTGAAGGTGTTATACTTGTTTACATAGATGGTGCAAGTGGTGGTACCAGCTTTGTAGGTATCGGTAGCCTCGCATGAAGCGGTGATAACGGCCTTGCCTTCAGCACCAGCGAGGGTAATAACGCCTTCAGCGCTTACGGTTGCTACCTCAGCATTGTCGGTAGTGAAGGTAACGGTAGCATTGGTCTTCTTGGTGAAAGTGGGCGAAACGAATGTGGTGCCCAGCTCGTGGTCAACAGTAGCCTCAGAGAACTGCAATCCAGCATCCTCCAGCACCTTTGTGCCTGCATAGTAAACGGCCATGTCGGTGTAACGCAACTGGGTAGCATTAGCAGGTTCAGAAGCATTACGCATAGAGGTGAATGTCACCTCTTGGGCATCGCCTGTCCATATAATATTGTGGTTAGCATCTTCGGATACATTGCCTACAGATGCCTTGATGGTGCCAAATTTATTCCATGACTTATCAAGGTGTGAAGCAGTGAGCTGGATGCGAGTAATGTTTTTCTTGCCTTTTACAACGAAAGTGTTACCATCCATCTTTTTATCGCTTGAGCCACCATAGAGGCGAATGTCGCCCATCTTGTTATAAGCTGGTGCGGTGCCAGAGTTTCCTTGGGCGAAAGTCATGGTAATATCGCCAACAACCTTGTCGCCTTTAATACCGATAGTAGCTGCACCAAAAACTTTTTTAAAGTTAATTTCTGCGTCCTGTGCAAATATTGATCCGCAGACCAACATGAGCAGAGACATGAATGAATAGCGTAAAATTTTGTTCATAGAAATGTTGTTTATAGAGTTAATATTATGGTGCAAAGATATATATTAAATATGAGAATAGCAACATATTATGTGTTTTATTTAGATAAATTTTCTGTTACAATTTATTTTAAGTAATTTTGCAACTCAAAAGAGAATATCAAAATAATGCGAAACAATTATAGTAACAAAAACGATGTGCAGCAGTATGTGGTGAAAGAAGATGCACCGCTGCTCGATTACCTGTTGCGCACGTTGTCAGACAGCCGTAACAAGATAAAACTGACGCTGAAAGGTCACGGCATCAAGGTGAACGGCAAGGTGGTAACACAATTTGATTATCCGCTGAAGGCTGGCATGACCATCAGCGTGAGCAAAAGCAAGCGCAACGATACCTTTAAGAGTCGCTACGTAAAGGTAGTGTATGAAGACCGCTGGCTTGTGGTGGTAGAGAAAAATATCGGTATCTTGTCTATGGCTGCTGGCCACTCTTCGTTGAACGTAAAGTCGGTGCTGGACGATTATTTTCAGAAGAGCCGACAGAAGTGTCGTGCTCATGTGGTGCACCGTCTTGACCGCGACACCAGCGGCTTGATGATTTACGCCAAAGACATGGAGACCGAGCAGATACTTGAACACCACTGGCACGACATTGTTTACGACCGTCGTTATGTGGCTGTGCTCAGTGGCGAGATGCAAGACAATGAGGGCACCATTGCCAACTGGCTGAAAGATAATAAGGCTTACGTTACCTATTCGTCGCCTGTTGACAATGGTGGCAAGTATGCTGTAACTCATTTTTATGTGCTTGACCGCACTGCCGAACATTCGTTGGTAGAGTTTAAGCTTGAAACAGGCCGTAAGAACCAAATTCGTGTGCATGCTGCTGATATGGGCCATCCAGTTTGTGGCGATGTGAAATATGGTAATGGCGATGACCCCTTGCACCGCTTATGTCTGCACGCATACGTGTTGTGCTTTACGCATCCTATCACTGGCGAACGCATGGAGTTTGACACGCCTGTACCTGCTGCTTTCCGTCACGTGTTTAACAACAGCTTTACGGCCAATAAAAAGTAATATATCTGCGCTTAGTGTGCTTAAGGACACGCATGCTAACCATAAAAATCAGTAACAAATAAAGAAAATGTCAACAAATTTTGGTTATTATATCTTCTGCCTCGTAGTGCTCATTGTGGGCTTCGTGTTGGTTAAGAAGGTGGCTGGTTGCTTGTTAAAGTCGGTTATCGCAATTGTGGCCATCGTTATTTTGTCCGCTATTTATTGCCTATATCTCTCTTGATAAATATTTAATATAAGCATTGTATCAAGCATAAGCTTTTATTGAACCGTACATTTTTAGAAAAGATAATAAAAGTCCGTTGCACATTATCAGTCATTATATGACGAGGGGTGTGCAACGGACTTTTATCTTTAAGATACGTTATCGTAGTTATAGTTTTTAATGATGCCGTATTTTAATCGATGCCGTTTCATTGTTGCAGGGTAGCAGACGTGAATTGATATGCCAAGCGATCGGTGCCATTCCAACAATGTATCACGCCACAATACTTAAAGCCTGCTTTACTACTGGCCTGTTGCATAACAAGATTGTCGCGGTGGGTGTCGATACGAATGTTATCATAAGTTTGTAGTGCAAAGCGCATAACGGCTTTAAACACGCCTTTTACTTGTTGGCTTGATGCCACGCGATGAATGGTGGCATAGGGGGCATTGTTGAGCCACTGCCCCTCGTAAATGGTGTTATAAGTAGGGTCAATGCCGCCTCGAAGCACAAAGGTGGCAACAATGGTAGAACCGCTATTATCTGCGCTTTCATCGCTCATGGCTTCAATAACATAACTATCGCCGCTTTCAATGTCTTGTTGTAGCAACTGAGTGCTGGGGTAGTCGGATGCCCATTGGTCAGGGTTACCTGTTTCAAGCATAAATTGCCGGGCAGTGGCAAATATTTGTTGCAATCGTTGAATGTCTTCGGGCTTGGTGTGACGAATTGACAGTGTGTTCATTTTATTTGTTATCTTAGCTTATAACGATGAAATGGAGCTTTTAACGTCGACTTTCGATAATCGGATGGCGTTTTACCTGTCTGTATCTTAAAGAAACGCACGAAATGTTGGGGATATTCGAAGCCTAACTGATGACTAACTTGCGTAATAGTGAGGGCATCCAAGTACGCCACGAAATATTTCTATCTCGCCACACGATAGGTGCAAGGCCTCGTTAGAGGTGTAATCGAAGAACTCGTATCGATTGATGTTTTTGCCCAGCGATGTACGATTTAGCAAGTCGGGATGAAACAAGATAGCTGTCCACTTAGGAACAGGAATATCTGGGTTGGGTTCTACATGTATCAATTGTCCTGGTGCAAAACTGGTTACCGTCATCTCATCAAAGTCGTATTCGGTACGACCATACGACAACTTGCAGCCTTTATTTTCTTTTAAGAAGAGGGCATAGAGGCCATAATGTATTGTGGCCTCTTCAAGGGTTCTCGGTTTGTCGTATCTTACAACGCTTACCAATGGGTGTAGTGTTTCAAAACCATAATGGTCGTTAAAATCTTGAATAGTATTGAAATAAACCTCTTGCATTGTGCCTCTTACTTATTTTGTTTACAGGTTGTTTAAAATATCCTCTACTATTTGTTCATCCAGCAAGCGGTTGTCGACCAGCAACTGCTGAACATTAAAGCGGTCGTAAATCCCCTTCTTTATGCCTCCCACCAGCACTTTCATATCTGAAGTGCCATAATAGGCTGCAATGCGTTGACCGAATCCACCATCTTTACAGCCATCTTCAAGAGTTAATACTATACGATGGTTGGTCTTTAACGCTTCAAGCGTATCTGTGTCGACATCATTCAAATAACGGGGGTTAATAAGGGTTGCAACGATTCCTTTCAGTGCGAGTAATTTAGCTACATTTTCACCCTTTTGATAGAACGAACCTGCGGCAATGATGGCAACCTCGGCACCTTCGTGCATAACTTTATATTTCGACTTATAACTATACTCAGTATCAACATTTTCTGTCGTATGTATTACGCCATTGGTAGGCATGCGTAAGGCAACAGGCATGGCGTTCTGCTGAATAGCCCAGCGCAACATAGCAAAATATTCTTCACACGTGGTAGGAGCAAGATAAATGAGCCCAGGAATACTACAGAGCATAGGTATGTCGAAAAGGCAGATATGGGTAATGTCGTTCATAGAACGTACGCCACCGCCTACAACATTAATAACGGCTGGATTAGCGTTAATGCACAGGTCTTGCGCAATCTGGTCGTAGGTGCGCTGGATGAAGGTGCTGTAAACGGTCCATACAGGGCGCAAACCGCCTTTAGCCATACCCGATATCATTGCTACGGCTTGTTCTTCGGCTATGCCCATGTCGATGTGTTGGTTGCCTGCCTGAAGACGCTTTTGGTATGTGAAGCCTGCGGCCGCTGGTGTGCCAGCTGTTACGGCAATGAGAGTGGGGTCGTTTTTCATCTCGTCTAGCATCCAGTCAGAAAACAACGTGGCATAATCTTCTTCGGTAGAGATGGGAGGCATAGTGCCATCAGCGTTACGAACGGGTCGGGTTCCATCTTCCAAATTGAAAGGCAATCCCCAATGCCATGCCTCTCTGTCTTTGGTAGCGGGTGCGTAGCCGTGTCCCTTTTCTGTATGAATGTGTACTATAGTGGGGCTCTTCGTGTCCTTTACACTGTTAAACACCTCGATTAATTTTTCAATATTGTTACCCTCGTTCAGATATTTGTAATCGAAGCCCCAAGCTTTAAACCAGTTGTGTTCACAAGTGCCGTTACTTTCACGCAGAGCACGAAGGTTTTTGTATATGCCTCCATGGTTTTCGGCTATCGACATTTCGTTATCATTTACCACAATGATAATGCCTGTTCCCAACTCAGATGCCTCGTCTAATCCCTCAAAGGCCTCTCCGCCCGACAATGAGCCATCGCCAATAATGGCAATGATATTTTCGTCGGTACCATTTATATCGCGTGCTTTTTGCAAACCTGTAGCTAAACTGATTGAGGTGGAGGTGTGTCCTACCTCAAAATTATCATATTCAGGACATTCGGTAGGCGATGAGTAGCCCGAAATGGCGTTCATATCATCTACATTACCCAAAAAGCCTAATGCACGACCCGTAAGTATCTTATGAGGATAACATTGGTGGCTAACATCAAACACAAACTTGTCTTTAGGAGCATTAAACACGTAATGTAAAGCAACAGTGGCTTCAACAAAACCAAGATTGGGGCCTATATGACCTCCGTGTTTGCTTACACGGTTCAAGATGGCCTGGCGTGTTTCGTCGGCTACAATATACAACTCGTTGAGTTTAAGTTTTTTTAAGTCGTCAGGCGACTGAATTTTCTCTATATACATAATAATACTTTTCTTTTTTGTTGTTAACTTGTTGAAAGACGATGCAAAGTTACAATGTTTACAGAGAAGAAATAATACCCATATTTCTGAAAAGATTACGTATACTTCCGTTTTTATTTACCGATGAAAGGTTTTATAAGTAAGGCATGAATGTAACATTCATTATGCCTGATTGTTATATTAAACTAGTTATGAACGAAAACCTAATCGTTGTAAATAGCTATCTTTATTACGCCATCTTCCTTATTTTCAAAGAGACGGTAAGCTTCGTCTATGCGGCTGAGGGGGAAACGATGGGTGATGAGAGGCGTAGTGTCTATCTTGCCTTGGGCTATAAGGCTCAGCACTTCTTCACAATCGCAACCATCTACACCGCCAGTCTTGAAGGTGAGGTTTTTGCCATACATATTGGGACGGGGTAATACCTGTGCTTCATTATAAAGGGCAACGATGGTAACAATGGCATTGGGACGAGCACACTGCCAAGCCAACTGGAAGGTGTCGTTGGCGCCCGCTACTTCCAAGACACGGTCGGCGCCACCATGATCGCTGTGTGTCTTTACAAAGGATTCGCACTGGTCGGGTGTGGTCAATAATACGTTAGGGTAGTGTTGTTTAACGAAGGCGCGACGTTGTTCTGATGGCTCGCATACAATGATGCGTTTAGGCTGTTTTAGCATTACACATAGTAGCGTGCAGATGCCTGTAGGGCCCGCGCCAAGGATAAGCACGGTGTCATCATTAGTTATCTCGCTGATGCGTGCGGCCCAAAAGCCTGTGGCTAAAACATCGCCAACGAATAGAGCTTGTTCATCGGTAACACCGTCGGGAATACGGTTCAATCCTTGGGTGGCCAGTGGTACGCGAACATATTCGGTTTGGCCACCATCAATGCGACAGCCCAGTGCCCATCCGCCATGTGGCGAGGTGCAATTATTTACATAACCGTGTTGGCAGAAGAAGCATTGCCCACAAAAGGTTTCAACGTTCACAGTTACACGGTCGCCAGGCTTAATTCCTTGCACGTCAGAGCCAATAGCCTCTACTACGCCCACCATTTCATGCCCAACAGTGATGCCGGGAACTGCTCGTGGTACACTGCCATGCTTGATGTGTAGGTCGCTGGTGCAGATGCTACCAAGGGTTACGCGCACAATAGCGTCTGTGCTATCTTGCAGATGGGGACGTGGCTTGTCGGTCAAGGCAAACTTGCCTTTTTCTATGTAAGTATATGCTTTCATTGGGTTGTTATGGGCTTTACTGTAGTTTTAAATTATTTGCGCAGAACATATTTAATGAAAAGATACCCACCCAATACTTGAAGGGTTATGCCTGGTAAGGCAAGGCGAACATCTTGTAAGGCAGCGGCAGCACTGCCAGTGAGAGCCCATTCGGCTAAGCTGCCAATCATCTGATAGAAGGCTACAACGCCAATAAGCAAAGGTATGCTCACCTTGCGAAATTTATTTGCCGCGTATCCAGCAGCGATGGCCAACAATACCGACTTTATCAAAATAGCGGGGATAACGGCTGGTTGTGGCATTGAGAACAGGGCAGAGTTGACCAAGGGTGAGGCAACGGCCGTAATCAATCCTACACGCCATCCATATTTATAAGCGCCTACTAAGGTAAAGAAATAGATGGGTAGCCATATCATTCCGCCTTTTGGCACAAGATGAAACAGTTGTGGTAACGCAATATTACCAAGCACAAAGAGTGCTGCTACAAGATATGTTTTTGCCTCTCGGTAGCTGTAAGCATAGAGATTTACTGTGGTAT
>CAKQFW010000079.1 GCA_934230965.1 uncultured Prevotella sp. | reverse complement strand
GCAATGGGTGGTAGCCACCGAGCGCGATGGTCTTTTTCTGTATGACGGAACGGTGTGTCGGCCCATGAACGACCCGCTGTCGCAATATCTCAAACAAAACTATGTTTATTGCGTAGAGACTAAAGGGCAGACCATGGCCTTTGGTACCGTGCGTGGCGGCCTGGCCGTAGCCAACTTTGAAACGGGCGAGCGCCACTTTGCCAATGTGATGACAGGCTTGCAGAACAACACGGTGCTCTCGATGAGGTACGACCACTTAGGCAACCTGTGGCTGGGCCTTGATGTGGGCATTTCTTACGTTATGCTTACTTCGCCTTATCACAGCCTCTTCGGCCTCAGTAACAATATAGGTACGGGTTATGCCTCGCTCTTAAATGGTCAGTGCCTTTATCTGGGCACCAATCAGGGGTTGTATGCCCTCGACTATCCTATACAGATGACGCCACTGCCCCTACGCCCCAAGACGGTGAGCGGCATCATAGGTCAGACATGGTGCTTACGACGCATTGGCAATGTGATATTTTGTGGCAGCAACGATGGTGCCTTCATCATAAATGGTATGAGCGCTACCAAGATACGTGGCACCATTGGTACCTGGAACTTTATTCCGCTGAAAGGGCATCCTGATGCCATCTTGGCTTGCGACTATAACGGCCTGTATGTGTTGCGCCGCGAAGGTGGACAATGGGCGATGGCATGGCGTTTGCAAGGATTTAATGTGTCGAGTGGCAACTTTCTACAAGATGCCGATGGCAGCATCTGGATGTCGCACTGGCGCAACGGTGTCTATCGCCTACAGCTCAGTGCCGACCTGCGCCGTGTTACCCGTTACGAATATTTTCACCGGGGCAAAGAACTGGAGATTGACGATAACAACCTTATAACCCTTATTAATAATAAGGTGTATGTGTCGTCGGTCAATGGCTTCTTTCTTTACAACCCTCGCACAAAGGGGCTCGATAAGCAGCCGTGGCTGAACAACATATTCAATACCTACGGGGTGTCGTTGCGCGTTTATCAAGCCCCCGATGGCAACTTGTGGGCATACAAACCTGGCTATCTGGCCTATGCACAAAACCTGGGCAAGCGATGGCAGGTGCGCGTGATGCCTATGCATAACGTGATTGATCGCCTACAGATGAGCCTCGGACACATAGGCTTTGTGCCCGGCATACAGACGTTGCTGAACAGCAGCAATGGCTATTACATTGTGCGTAACCAGATGGGTATAGACACTGAGACAGGTACCATTGGCGTGCGCGTAAAACGTGTGAGCTCGTTTAACGAGGGCGACACCACGCTGTATCGCTATTCGCCCTACGAAGAACAAAAAGAGCTGCGTGTGCCACATGCCCTCAACTCGATACGCTTCAGTTTTGTGATGCCTGAATATCGCGACGAAAACGCTGTGAGCTATGAGTGTAAACTGGATGGCCAAGACCCCACTTGGAGCATGCCCCGCTATGCTTCGTTTAAGGAGTATAGCCATTTAGGTAAAGGCCACTATGTGTTTCATGTGCGCGCCACTGACAACATCAGCAAGCAAACCACCGAGACCACGTTTAAGTTTGAGGTGCTGCCCGCCTGGTACGAAACCATCTGGGCATACCTTATATATATAACGCTCATCATGGGCTTGTTGTGGATGATGGTGCAATGGCAGAAACGTCGTGCCGAGGCCGAACTGCAAAAGCTGAAAGAAGGTAAGGAACGACAACTGAAAGAACAGCGCGAGCGCTTCCGCCGCGAACAAGAAGAAAAAGAACACGAACTAACGAAACTGCGTGCCGAACAGCTTGAAACCGAGCTGAAACATAAGAGTGGCGAGCTGGCCGACTCTACCATCAACCTTGTGCGCAAGAACGATATCCTACGCACCCTCGACGAGAAGATGCAGGCGCTTACCGACAGCATCATGCAAAACGACTCGAAGACCCTACAGAAACAGGCCATCAGCCGTATTCGCCATGAGATAAAACGAAACATGGAGGACGATGACAACTGGGAACGCTTTCAAGACAACTTCAACATCGTGTACGACAACTACCTCGGCACGTTGGTAGCTATGTTCCCCACACTGAAAAAGAACGATCTGAAGCTGTGCGCCTATCTTAAGATGGGACTGAGCAGCAAAGAGATAGCTTCGCTGCTGAACACTAACCTACGCAGCGTAGAGACAGCCCGCTACCGACTGAGAAAGAAACTCGGACTGGAGGGCGGCGCAAACCTCACAGGCTTCTTGCAAGCCGTGAACCGCGATGCCGATGCCGACACCAATACCAACGCTGATGCTGAGGTGGATGCCGACACCGATGCCAAGCAATGAGAACCAAAGTGCAAGCATGTCGATAACACCTACGACAAACTTCACTAATTAATATATTTATGCGAAAATTAATGTTATCGCTGTCGGTCGCAATGGCCACAGCTTTAGTGCCAGCCGCAGCGCTTGGCAAAGCAAAACCAAAATCTAAACCTATCGCTCCGATGAACGAGTATGTGGCCGACTTGATGTCGCGCATGACGCTTCAGGAGAAAATAGGACAGCTCAACCTCATGGTGGCAGGCGATATCACCACCGGAGGCGCCATGGATACCCAGGTGGGTGGCGACATAGCCAAGGGTAACATGGGCGGCGTGTTTAACATCAAGGGCTTTGACAAGATAAAAGCCTTGCAAGAAATTGCTGTAACAAAGAGCCGACTGGGCATACCCCTGATTGTGGGCATGGACGTGATACATGGTTACGAAACGATGTTCCCCATACCGCTGGCGCTGTCGTGCTCGTGGAACCTCGATGCTGTTAGGCAGAGTGCTGCCGTGGCTGCCAAAGAGGCCAGTGCCGACGGCATTAACTGGACCTACAGCCCTATGGTAGACGTGGCTCATGATGCCCGCTGGGGTCGTGTGAGCGAGGGCAACGGCGAAGACCCATACTTAGGGTCGCGCATTGCCGAGGCTATGGTGCAAGGCTATCAGGGCACCAACTACAGCAACAAAGACAACATTATGGCATGCTTAAAACACTTTGCCCTGTATGGCGCTGTGGAGAGCGGTCTGGAGTATAACACCACAGATATGAGCCGCTTACGCATGTATAACCAGTATTTTGCTCCCTACGAGGCCGCTGTTAAGGCGGGTGTGGGCAGCGTAATGTCGTCGTTCAACCTTGTCGACTATGTGCCAGCTACGGCCAACCACTGGCTGCTGACCGATGTGCTGCGCAACCAGTGGAACTTTGATGGCTTTGTGGTGACCGACTATGCTTCGATAGCCGAAATCATACCACATGGCACAGCTGCCAACCTGAAAGAGGCTTCGGCTCAGACCCTCAATGCTGGAACCGACATGGATATGTGCGCCAATGGCTTTGTAACAACTCTGGCACAGAGCGTGGCCGATGGTAAGGTGAGCGAAGCCACCATTAACGAGGCTTGCCGTCGTGTGCTTGAGGCAAAGTATAAGTTGGGGCTGTTTGCCGACCCCTACAAATACTGCGACACCAAACGTCATAAGACAGAACTGTTTACAAAAGAAAACCGACAGGTGGCGCGCGACATTGCTGCTCAAACCTTTGTGCTGCTGAAGAACGATAACCAACTGCTGCCCTTGAAGAAGGAGGGATGCGTGGCGCTCATTGGCCCATTGGCCGACACCCGTAGCAACATGGCGGGCACATGGAGCGTGGCTCAAACCCCTGATCGCTATTCAACCCTTCGTGAGAGCATGGCCAAGGCGCTTGAAGGCAAGGCCAAACTGCTGTATGCACAGGGTAGCAATGTGTGGTATGACGAACAGCTGCAGAAGAATGGTGAGCTGGGTAAGACCATTGCTCGTGGCAATGATGCTGAGATGAAGGCCGAGGCACTGAAGATAGCACAACAGGCCGACGTGATAGTGTGTGCTATGGGCGAGACCGCCGATATGAGTGGCGAGTGTGCCACCCGTACATCGCTCGAGATGCCCGACGCACAGCATGCGCTGCTGGCCGAACTGGTAAAACTTGGCAAGCCTGTGGTGCTGCTCAATTTTGCGGGTCGCCCCACGGTGCTGTCGTGGGAGGCGCAGCATGTGCCCGCCATCATGAACGTGTGGTTTGGAGGCTCTGAGGCTGGCGATGCTATCTGTGACGTGCTCTTTGGCGACAAGGTGCCTACGGGCCGACTCACCATGTCGATGCCTAAAACCACGGGCCAGTTGCCTCTCTACTATAATCACTTGAACACAGGTCGTCCTGTGCCCGATAACGTTCCGTTTGCTAAATTTGCCAGCAACGCGCTCGATGTTAGCAATGGTGCCCTCTATCCCTTCGGCTATGGCTTGAGCTACACCACCTTTAGTTACAGCGATGTGAAACTTAGCACTAACCAGATGGCTAAGAATGGTAGCGTAACGGCCACGGTTACTGTAACTAATACGGGCAAACGCGATGCCGATGAGGTGGTGCAACTGTATGTGCACGACCTGGTGGCTTCTATCGCTCGACCCGTGAAAGAGCTGAAGGGCTTTGAGCGTATACACCTGGCAGCAGGCGAAAGCAAGACCGTAACCTTTACGATTGGTGTCGACCAGCTAAGCTTCTATAACGCCGACTTGAAGAAGGTGGTTGAACCTGGCGACTTTGATATCATGGTGGGCCACGACAGCCGTAACCTGAAAACGGCTCGCCTCACGGTGGAAAATAATAAAGTGTTTTATTAAAAGGTATAGATAAAAAGGCTATAAAGGAGAGGCAATGACCATCCTTTATAGCCTTTTTTCGATGTTTAAACTTTTTATTTTGTGGTGGCTCCCAGCTCAGCAGCAGTAAAGGTGTGCTTATACAGCACCTGTTGCTTGTTCTTATCTGAGCGCATGACATAAGCAAAGTTGAAGCCAGCCTCTTTATAAGTCTTGATGCCCGTATTCTTTGTTAGCTCGTCGCGCAAGCCATTGGTAATGTCTTTCTCATGGTCGGCTATCAGCGTGGCATCGTCCATTTTATCATTCACGCTGCAATAGTAGGTATAGGTGCGCGATGACGTATCAAACACCACGCTGTCGGTGCGCGTATAGTTGTACCATGGGGTGGGGCAGTTCTTTTCAGTGTATTCACGAGCCTCGCGTTGGGCACGTTTCTCTAAGCTCTCATGGCACGAAACCATAAGGGCTGCTGCCACAAATAACAATAAAGTATTTCTCATTGCAATAAATTTTCTGCAAAGATACGCTTATTTTCAGATTTTTACACTATCTTTGCAAGGAAATAGTGATTTAAATCAATGGACAATATACGAAATTTCTGCATTATCGCCCACATTGACCACGGAAAGTCGACTTTGGCTGACCGTTTGTTGGAAAAAACAAACACAATACAGATTACAGAGGGGCAGATGCTCGACAACATGGACTTGGAGCGCGAGCGAGGCATTACCATAAAAAGCCACGCCATACAGATGGAATATGAACTGGATGGCCAAAAATATATTCTTAATCTTATCGACACTCCGGGACACGTTGACTTTTCATACGAGGTGTCGAGAAGTATTGCCGCTTGCGAGGGCGCATTGCTTGTGGTAGATGCCACGCAAGGTGTGCAGGCGCAAACCATCTCAAACCTGTATATGGCCATTGAGCATAACCTGGAAATTATTCCGGTAATCAACAAGATAGACATGCCCAGCGCCATGCCCGAAGAGGTTGAAGACGAGATTGTAGACCTCATAGGCTGCAAGCATGAAGACATTCTTCGTGCATCAGGAAAAACTGGCGAGGGCGTTGAAGATATATTAAAGGCGGTGGTAGAGCGTGTTCCACATCCTGTGGGCGACAAGAATGCTCCGCTGCAAGCACTGATTTTCGACTCGGTGTTCAACTCGTTCCGTGGCATTATTGCCTACTTTAAGATTGAGAATGGATCGATACGCAAAGGCGATAAGGTGAAATTCTTTAATACGGGCATGGAGTATGACGCCGACGAGGTGGGCGTGCTGAAGATGGATATGGTGCCACGCCAATCGCTCGATACGGGCGAGGTGGGATACATCATTAGCGGCATTAAAGATGCCTCAGAGGTTAAGGTGGGCGATACTATCACCCACGTAAACCGCTCTTGCGACAAGGCCATTGCTGGTTTCCAAGAGGTGAAACCTATGGTGTTTGCTGGCGTTTATCCTATCGACCCCTCTGACTATGAGAACCTACGTGCCTCGCTGGAGAAACTGCAGCTGAACGATGCTTCGCTTACCTTCCAGCCAGAGTCGTCGGTGGCCTTGGGCTTCGGTTTCCGTTGTGGCTTCTTAGGATTGTTGCATATGGAGATTGTGCAAGAACGCCTTGACCGCGAGTTTAATATGGACGTTATCACCACGGTGCCTAACGTATCGTATATGGTGTATGACAAACATGGCAACTCGAAAGAGGTGCACAACCCGTCGGGATTGCCCGACCTCACCCTTATCGACCATATTGAGGAACCCTATATACGTGCCAGCATCATCACCACGGCCAACTTTATTGGCCCCATCATGACGCTGTGTCTCGATAAACGTGGCGAGCTCATTAACCAAGAGTATGTGAGCGGTAACCGTGTAGAACTGCACTTTATGATGCCGCTGGGCGAAATTGTGATCGACTTCTACGATAAACTGAAGTCAATCAGTAAGGGATACGCCTCGTTCGACTATCATATTGATGGCTTCAGACCCTCAAAGTTGGCCAAGCTCGACATCTTGCTCAATGGTGAACCAGTTGACGCCCTCTCGGCCTTGGCTTTTCAAGACAATGCAGTGACGCTGGGACGCCGTATGTGCGAGAAACTGAAAGATCTTATCCCGCGCCAGCAGTTTGATATCGCCATTCAGGCGGCTATCGGCTCGAAAATTGTGGCACGCGAAACGATAAAATGTGTGCGCAAAGACGTTACCGCCAAGTGTTATGGTGGTGACGTGAGCCGTAAGCGCAAGTTGCTGGAGAAGCAGAAGAAGGGTAAGAAGCGTATGAAGCAGATTGGCAATGTTGAGGTGCCGCAGAAGGCTTTCTTGGCAGTGCTGAAGCTCGACTAATAAGATAATAACCTATAACCCCTGTGCATATTGATATAAGTGCACCTATATAAACAATGTTATGAAAGACCCCTTGGTAACAAAACGCGATGTGGCGCGTGAACTGGCAAGAAAGTATAGCACCATGACACATGATGAGCTCGACTTGCTTGAGGATATTCTTGTGCCTATGAAGTTTGCTAAAGGTCAGATGATTTTGACCGAAGGTGAGGTATGCAAATACTTCTACTACATAGACCGCGGATTAGTGCGTCAGTTTTACGAGAAGCACGGAAAGGAAGTGACTGAACACATCGGCGATGACCACTCAATAGTGATGTGCATTGAAAGCCTTTTTCGCGAGGAACCTACGCATCTGAAGGTAGAAGCATTGGAGAACACTGTAATCTATGCACTGCCAAAAGCCGATCTGGAACGTGTGGCGCTGCACAACGTAAATATACAGATACTGTATCGTAAGATATTGGAGGAGAGCCTGATACAGTCGCAGGTGCATGCCGACCTGGTGCGCTTTGAAACGGCGCTTGACCGCTACAAACGTTTGTGCAAGCTGATGCCTCAGGTGGTGCTGCGCGCTCCGCTGGTTTACATTGCCAGCTATCTGCAGATGACGCCTGAAACGTTGTCGCGTGTGCGTGCATCGTTGCTCAATGAGTAATGGTTATAAATAAGAACGCATTAAAACGTTATAAATAAAAAATCGCCCTGTAAAGATAAAAGCAATATGTTAACTGCTTTTGCCTTTACAGGGCGATGCTGTTTTTTAAATAAACGCGTGGACCGAAGATGGCGGTGCCCACACGCACCATGGTAGAACGGCAAGCAACGGCAATGGGATAGTCGTCGCTCATGCCCCAACTGCGTTCGCAGAAGGCGTCGTCGGTGGCAAAGTATTGGGCTTTCACCTCGTCGAACAGTTGAGCGCCTTGCTCAAACTCGCGACGTATCTGTTCTTCATCGTCAGTGTTCGACGCCATCATCATCAATCCGCTAATATGCACATTGTTTAGTTGGCGCCACTCGCCCTCGGCTAATAGCTGTCGGAGGGCGTCGGGCGTGAGACCATATTTGGTAGCCTCTTGTGCAATGTGTAGCTCAAGCAACACGTTGATGACGCGCTGGTGGGCTGCTGCCTGACGGTTTATCTCGCGCAGCAGCTTCAGCGAGTCGACAGCCTCTATCATGTGTATATAGGGGGCTATGTATTTCACCTTATTGGTTTGCAGATGACCGATGAAATGCCACTTGATGTCTTTGGGCAAGGCTTCCACCTTCAGTGCCAGCTCTTGCTCGCGACTCTCGCCGAACAATCGTTGTCCGGCATCATAGGCCGCCTGTATGTATTCGGCGGGATGGAATTTGCTTACTGCCACCAGCTGTACGCCCTCGGGTAACGAGGCACGCACCTTCTGCAGGCGGGTGGCAACATCGTTCAGTGTGCTCATTATGCCTCCTTCTTACCCTCTTCGGCAGCCTCATATTCGGGCTTGTCGTTGGGCTCGTTCTTCTTTGTTTGCGGAGCGTGCTCAAACACGTCCATAATCTTTGTTTCAGTAATGTTGGCAATGATATAGTCGGTGCCAGTGTTCATTACTTGCTCAACGTTTTTCAGTGCGCCATTGAACGAAGCTGCCTGTACCAGGAAGGTAGAGGTGCTACGCTTCTCTTTGCCTGTCTTCTCGTCAAGGATGGGGAACACGAGCTTAGCCTTGTAC
>CAKQFW010000078.1 GCA_934230965.1 uncultured Prevotella sp. | reverse complement strand
ACATATCAAAGCGCAACGTGGTGCTGGCGCCAACAGGCATTGCCGCTATCAATGCCGAAGGCGTTACGCTGCACTCGTTTTTCCAGTTGCCGTTTGCGCCCTTCATTCCCGACTCGTCGTTCCAACAGAACGGCCGCTACCAGTTTAGCAAGCAGAAGATAAAAATCATGCGAAGCCTTGACCTCATCGTTATCGACGAGATTAGTATGGTGCGCGCCGACTTGCTGGATGCTGTTGACAGCGTATTGCGCCATTATCGCCGCAACACCAAACCCTTTGGTGGCGTGCAGCTACTGCTCATTGGCGATCTGGGGCAGCTGGCACCAGTAGCCAAAGACGAGGAGTGGACCTTGCTTTCGCGCTATTACGATACGCCTTATTTCTTCAGTAGTCATGCTTTACGACAGACGCCCTACTCGGTGGTAGAGTTGACACACGTGTATAGACAGCAAGACCAACTGTTTGTAGACCTCTTGAACAAGGTGCGAGACAATGCTGCTGATGCCAACGTGCTACGCGCTTTGAACAGCCGATACGTGCCCAACTTTCAGCCACGCGAAGAAGAAGGATACATTCGTCTTACCACGCACAACGCTTTGGCTCAGACCATTAACAATGAAGAGCTGACGAAACTGCCAGGACAAACCTTTACATTTAAGGCCGAGGTGGAGGGAAAATTCCCCGAACTCTCCTACCCTACCGATGAGGTTTTAGAGCTAAAACTCAACGCTCAGGTGATGTTTGTGAAGAACGATTCGTCGCCTGAAAAGCGATACTATAACGGTATGATAGGCCGCGTGAGCGCTATCCATGCCAGTGGGTTCAGCGTGATACCCAAAGACAGCACACAGGCCATTGAGGTGAACCGCGAAGAATGGGAGAACAACCGCTACGAACTGGACGAAAACACGCGAGAGATAAAAGAGGTAACAGAAGGCCTCTTCCGACAATATCCCGTAAAAACGGCCTGGGCCATCACCATACATAAAAGTCAGGGGCTTACGTTCTCGCACGCCATCATTGACGCAGCCGCTTCGTTTGCCCACGGACAAACCTACGTGGCACTGAGCCGCTGCAAGAGTCTTGAAGGCCTAGTGCTCAGCACACCCATACCCGCCCATGCCATCATTCGCGATGCTTCGGTCGATGCCTTCAACGCTTTTGCCGCCAGTAGGCAGCCCGACAACGCTGCCATCAGCACCATGCAGCGCGCCTATTATCTGCAACAGGTGGCCGATTTGTTCGACTTTGGCGATGTTTCCACAGCCTTCTATTCAGCCATGCGATTGGTTAACGAGCATTATGGCAAGACATTCCCACGCCTGGCCTTAGAGTATAAGGCCCGCAACGCCTTCATCATAAAAGAGGTGGTTGAGGTAGCCAAAACCTTTAGTCAGCAATACACCGCCCTCATTGGCAGCGAACCCAACTATGCCACCTCGCCCCTTCTGCAAGAACGCATACAGAAAGGGGCTACCTACTTCTTGAAAAAGCTGAAAGAGGCAGCAGCACTGGTATCGTCAACCAGCCTACAAACCGATAACAAAGAGGTGAAGAAACGCACGGCCGACAACTTCAACACATTGGTTGAAGTGCTGCAAATGAAGCAACGCATGCTGTCGTTTGTCATCAAACAGGGCTTCACACTACCCACCTATCTGCGCGCCAAAGCCATGGCAGCCATCGACGAGGCCGACAAGGTTACCACTACTCGTAGCACAAAAGCCACACGTGGCAGCAATCGTACAAACAGTCAGACCAAAGCCACGGTGGCTGATCCCCTTAACGACGCTCCCATTAGCGAGCAAGATATTGCTCACCCCGTGCTATATAACAAACTCCGACAATGGCGTAAAGAAACGGCCGACGAAGAGGGCATACCGGCCTTCATGGTGATGCACACTAAGGTGCTCATCGCCATCTCTAACGAATTGCCCTCAACCACCCGTGAGTTGGCGGCCGTAAAGGGCTTCGGACCAAAGAAAACACAGAAATATGGCGAGGCAGTGCTCGACATTGTGAAGCGATGTGGGAAAAGATAATAAAAACAAAAAGGTGCGGTTCTAAAAAGAACTACACCTAACTTTGTGATTCCGCTGGGATTCAAACCCAGGACCTTCAGAACTTTTTCTCAACCAAGTCTTTCTGATATATAAAACAAAAAGGTGCAGTACTAAAAGAACTACACCTAACTTTGTGATTCCGCTGGGATTCAAACCCAGGACCTTCAGAACCGGAATCTGACGCTCTATTCAGCTAAGCTACGGAACCTTTTACGCTATTGGCCTATAAGGAACAGGCCCTCGCGCTATTGATTGGCTGCAAAGGTAGGCAAAAAAAACGAGTCGTGCAAACTCTGCACCCCTTTTTATGCTTACCTTTACAACACGTGTTTACTACCTACAGGACGGTACATGCCACAGGGGCACAAGATTAATACCACTGGGCCACAAGATTAATACCACTCTGCCACAATATTAATACTAACGCCACACCTTATTAATACCACTGCACGGCATTACTGTAACCGCTTCGTTTGTCATACTTCAGGGCATCGGTCAATGTAGAAGCGTTACAACGGAACGTGAAGTTATAGCTGGTATAAGGAGCCAGCACCACCTGACAACTCATGTTAAAGCAATGCAGGTCGCGTTGCAGCGAAGCGGTGGTCATTGACATCTTCTTAAATTCAAAGTCGTAACCACTTGAGAAGCTGATGTTCCATCCATCGCTAATGCGCACGTTACCGCTCACGTTCAAGGTTTGTGTGAACTTATACGGATAGCGCATCGACTTCGTATTAAACTTACCCTGAGTGTTCTCGCGCATGGTGATGCCATAACCAAAGGTGAGCGACCACGGCATAGAGAACTTCATATAGCCATCGGCATCAGTTTCAGCCTTGCCACCCGACGACTTCTTAGCGCCACGCTGGCCCTCAATCATATCATCGTCTACATTGCTTTCAATGTTTGTATCAATGCCTTCGTCATCGTTTTTCTTCTTTTTCTTTTCGTCGTCGCTATCGTCGCCACCGCCAAAGAGCTTCTTCAGCTTTTCAGGTGTCAGCGTGAACGAGATGTTTTGCGAGGTGCCTTGGAAGCGGCCGAAACGACCTTTACCCCACTCGGTATGCGTACCCACATAAGGTTTACCATCCTTATCCAGCTCGTAAGCGTATGTGGCAAACACCGCCGTCATGTTAAAGGTATAGTTTTTCCACCATTTCAGACGAATATCCATCGACAAGTCACTCCATGGGCGCTCTTTGTCGGCCATGTTATACGACATGCGGGCACCCAGTTCATCAATCAAACTTATCTTACGTATGCCCGTGGTGTCTTTATCCGACTTCACCTTCATCTCTAAGTTGTTCGACAGCGAGAAGCTGATATTTCCCGTCTTACCTCTGCCTGGCACGCCATACAGAGATTGCGAGTAAGGCGAATATTCAACCAGCGACACATTGCCATCGGCATCAGTTTTTTGGTAAGTCTGCCAATAGCCGTAGCGCGAAGCACCGAAGTCGGGCGCATAGCTAAAGCTTACAGTAGGCGTGATGACGTGTCGTATGGCCTGTATCTTATCACCAAACACCTTACGGTTTGGTATCCAGAAACCATACATCTTAGTCGACATACTGAGGCTGGCCGACCAGTTATACACGTTCTGAAAGCCATAAACCGTGTCGCACACCTCTTTTTGATGTTCAGTATCCCACGAGCGCATCACCTTATTAGCATACATACGGTCGGTGAACGAGAACGTGGGGTTGATATTCAGATAGTTAAACAGCGTGAAGCTACCGTTTATAGGAATATTATGTTGGAAGCCGTTGCGCCAATCCTTTGCTAGATTTGAGTGCATAAGCTTATCCTCTTTCGTACTGATAGAGTTAGAGAGCTGACCCGTATATCCCACCGATATTTTCTCATACCACCGCTCATCGCCCGCAGCGTGCTTGCGCTTGAAGGGATAGAAGCGGCTGAGCGAGATGTTCAAGTCGGGCAAGGTCATGGCGATGGTAGAGTCGCGCATGTTTTGGTTCAAGTTGGCCGTAGAGCTCAGCGAAAGGCCAATGCTTGAAAAGGTAGTGCTCCAGTTTACCGAAGAGGTACGTGTCGACTGTGTAAGCGTTTGCGGGTTATACAAGCTACTGAGGTTGTTACGCTCATAGCTGGTGGTAGCAAAGTTGACACTGGCCGAAAGCGAGCTGAAGGGGTTAGCCTTCGAGTCTTGTCGGTGGCTCCATTGCACCTTAAAGCTTGTTTGCTTCATATAGTCGGGCATGCCCTTATCGCCCGTTCTTGTGTCTTGATACGAGAACAAGAAGCTACCGCTATACTTATAACGTTTACGATAGTTAGAGGCCGCCGACACACCCCACGAGCCTTTAGTATATATTTCGCCCAGCAGTTTAAGGTCCCACTTATCGCTCATGGCAAAATAATAGCCACCATCGCGCAGGTAGAAACCACGGTTGCTCTCATCGCCATAGGTAGGCATGATAAGTCCGCTTGAATAACTCTTAGTGAAGGGGAAGAAGCCATACGGTATGGCCAGTGGCAACGGCACGTCTGCCACTACGAGGTAAGCGGGTCCGAAGACCACGTCTTTGCCAGGACGCATCTTAGCACGCGAGATGGCAATATAAAAGTCGGGGTGCGGTGCATCACAGGTGGTGTAGCGGCCATGCTGCAAGAAAATCTCGCCATTGTTGTTGCGTTTCGACAGTTCGCTACGCATATATCCATCTTCCTGTTGCGTATAAACATTGCTAATAAGGCCCTTTTTCGTTTTAAAGTTAAAGGCCATAGTGTCGCTTTCATACGAGTCGCTACCCATCGTAAATACAGGCGTGCCCGTGAGTGCCTTGCCCGTATGATCGGCCGTGTCGCGTATGCCCGTGGCATGCACCAGGCTGCTGTCAAGACACATGTTGATGCGCTCGCTCTTCAGGTCCATGTTCTCATACTTCACGGCCGACTGTCCGAAGAGATATGCGCGTTTGCTCTTGGCATCATACACCAGCGAGTCGGTGGCCGAATATTCTACTGGCGAGTTGATGCCAGTTGACTTAGCCCTGTTGATAGAGTCGAGACGTATTGAGTCGTCCACCTGTTTATTGTGCAGCCATATAGCTTTCTGCAACGAGTCCATGGCTGCGGTGTCGGCCTTTATCGCTTTAGCGTCGGCCTTTATCGCTGTGGTGTCGGCTATTATCACAGTGTCGTTCACCGTATCATTGGCATGATGCGATGCCTCTGAGCGCAACGTAAAGGGCACACTCGAGCCAGCCATCACAAACATGACGACAGATAAGAGAAGGGCTATAATAGTCTTTGACCTCATTTTTTATTTGTACGAAAACCGAAAGGTTGCATAAAGGCACAACAACCTTTGGCTATCACATGATAAATTACGAATTATGTATTACAAATTACGAATTGCCCGAAGACAGAGAGCGCCTTATCATTCAAACCGGCGTTCCCACTGCAAGAACCTGTCAAGGCTATCTTGCCCAAAACGAGCAATAGTTTTCTCGGCCTGTGCCAATGTTTTTACGCGGTCGATATGACTTTTTGAATAAAACTTATCGGCATAACAGATAATTTGTTCTTCAATGCTCACTGGCAAGAAATCGTGATGTGGCAACGGCAACTGCTGACGAATGATATCGTCGGCCGACAGCCCCGCACCCGTATGGCGCTCGCACACCCGTGCATGGCGCTCTAAACCTTCGGCCCGCAACATCTCGGCACCCAAGATGCCGTGGCAGATGTAGGGTTGTGTGCCGTGGCAACAGATGCCAGACGCATCGCACTGCACAATGCCAATGTCGTGCAGCATGGCGGCCTCGAACACAAACTGGCGGTCGGCACCCAACTCGGGGTGTGCATCACAGATGCGCAAAGCACGCTGTGCCACTGCCTCGCTGTGCACCATCAGTATGTGCATCAGGTCGGGCTGCTGGGCGTAATATTTGTCAATAATCTGTTTATATAACATATAGAATAAAAACAGATGCATAACCGCCCGTCGCGCCCCCCGCAACGGGGTGAGAGGGCTGGCAAGAGCGGTTATGCATCAAAAGGCGATAAGGCGATTATTGTTCGCGCTCGATATAGGCGATAACGTCGCCCTTCTGTATCTTAGCGCCTTGCTTGGCATTAATTTCAACAAGCTTGCCACCCAGTGCAGCCTGCACCTCGACAAACTCGCCCCAAGGAGCCTGTATCCAGCAGAAGGCATCGCCTTCCTTATATTCTTTTCCGATGAAGGGTTCAACAGAGGGAGCGCACTCGCCCTCGCCATTAAACTCCCAGAAGATTTGTCCCTTAACAGGAGCCACGATGGCATCGGCCTTAGCGTGTTTGAAGGCGCTAATCTGCTCGGGCGACAGGTTGCTGCCTAGCTTGGCATCCTTCAGTTGCTGCAGGTCGGCCAAGAAATTCTTCTTAGCTTGTCCGCTCTTAAAGTTGCGATACTGCTCGGGGTGCATAGCCAGCTCAAAGAGCTCTTCGTTGTCTTTGCCATAGTCCCATCCGTTCTCGTCCATCTCCTTCTTGAAGTCGTCAAGCGCATTGGGGATGAGGGTGTGCGGGTCGGCATCGGTAAACTCGCGGCCCTGAGCCTTTGCCAGCTCCAGCAGTTCGGCATCGATGGTTCCAGGAATCTTTCCACTCTTGCCCAAAATCATACCCCACATAGCGTCGTCCATCATCACGAAACGGCCCTTGCCCTGTTCTAGGGTGAGGAGGTTCATCAGCGCGATGTTCTTCACATACTGTGAGAAGGGGGTTACCAATGGAGGATAACCTACGCGTGGCCATACATATTCTACCTCGTTGAACAGCTTCACCAGCATGTCGTCCATGCTCAATTCGGCCTCATTCTTCTTCTTGCGAATGTTGTTGATAGCGGTGCGAATGCCACCCAGGTCGGCCATCATCGAGCCCATCATGCCACCAGGCAAGCCACAGCCCAAGAGCAGCGACGACATGTGCTTGTTAGCGGGGTTAATCCAGTAGCCCAGCCACTCATCAATAAACTCTTGTGTGAGCGAGCGAGCCTTCATATAGGCGTTCATGTTAATCTCGGGCACGTCGAAACCTTCGTTCTTCAGCATGCTCTGTACCGAGATGATATCGGGATGCACCTTACCCCATGACAGCGGCTCCATGGCGGTGTCGATAATGTCGGCACCATTGTTACAAACCTCAAGAATTGAGGCCATTGAGAGGCCGGGGCCAGAGTGTCCGTGATACTCGATGATGATGTCGGGATGGTTCTCCTTGATGGTGCGGGTGAGGCGGCCCAACATAGCGGGCTGACCAACACCTGCCATATCCTTCAAGCAGATTTCCTTTGCACCAGCAGCAATCACCTGGTCGGCAATGTTGCTGTAGTATTCAACAGTGTGTACGGGCGATGTGGTGATGCAGAGTGTGGCCTGAGGTGTCATGCCAGCCTCGGCGGCCCACTTAATGCTGGGAATGATGTTGCGCACATCATTCAGTCCACAGAATATACGAGTGATGTCAACGCCCTGAGCGTGTTTTACCTTATACATGAGCTGGCGCACATCGTCAGGCACAGTGTACATACGAAGGGCGTTCAGTCCGCGGTCAAGCATGTGGGTCTTGATACCTACCTCATTAAAGGGCTTACAGAAAGCACGAACGGCATCATTGGGGTTTTCGCCAGCCAACAGGTTTACCTGTTCAAAGGCGCCGCCATTGGTCTCAACACGGGCAAAGCACCCCATGTCGATAATGACGGGAGCGATGCGCTCCAACTGGTCTTTGCGGGGCTGAAACTTGCCCGACGACTGCCACATGTCACGATATACGAGACTGAATTGAATTTTCTTTTTCATATTTTATCTATATGTATATGATACAATATTGTGTTCTTTTTGCTTGCTGCGAAACAATTCGCAACACATATAGCGGTGCAAAATTAGACAAAAAATGTCAGACCACCATATATATAATGTATTTTTTAGTACTTCTTGACTATTATCACCCCAGCCTATCGTTTTTCGGTGGTGTGGCTGTAGCCTTGCACATGGCCCGCAAATTGCAGCACCAGCGTGTCGGGACGCAGCATCAATATCTTTGCTGTGTCAATGCGCACATGGTCTTTGCTGGGGTTAGGCCCCATGTGTTCGTGACGCACCAGCAGCAGTTTTCCGTTCCACAGATGCCACTCGGTATAGAAAGGCACGTCGGGATAAACCACAGGGCTCTCGTCGTCAAGGGCATTTTCGTGTGGCATAAGGCCCACGGGGGCGGCAATGTTCTCGCGTTTCAGCGTAAAGCCGTACTGACGCGGCACCAAGAAGGTGCGCTTCACCGAGTCGGGCATATTCTGCATCATGCGTCGCTGCATACGTTTGCTCATGCTGGCAAAATCGCGAAACTGTGGCATCACCTCATAACTCCACGTGCCCTTCAGGTCGTCAAGGTTCACCACCTGCTGTACCACCTGGCGGTCGGTGGGGTCGAGAAGAATGGCTACACGGTCGCCAATGCGCATCTTGCCAAACACATTATGTGCCTGAAAGGCGTCAATGATGTCATATTTTACAGGGTCGCTCATGTCGGCGGGCAGCATCACCAGCACCGAGTCGGTACAGCCATCGCACACAAGACCATAAACGGTGCTGTCGCCCTTCAGCTCTATCATCGGCTCGCTTTGGGGCTCTTCAGTATTTTCGGCCTTATGCCCCGAACAAGCCATAACAGCCACTGCGGCAATAAAAGCAAATATCTTTGTTATAAGATTTTTGTTCATACAAGAAATGAATGAATTATATAGGCCACAAAATTAGATAAAAATATTGAAATAGAAGCCTATCCACGACAGAAAAACAAGAAAGAAGAGCATAAAGGGC
>CAKQFW010000077.1 GCA_934230965.1 uncultured Prevotella sp. | reverse complement strand
TGGTAACAGCGGTATACTTAACCTTGTTATCCTTACCAACCACATAAACAAAGTATTTGTCTTGCACCTGAGCCACAGCATCTTGCGGAATGATAACGGCCGATGAAGAAACGTGAGGCACAACGATAGAGCCTGAAGCACCGCTCTTCAAAAGATGATCGGGGTTAGGGAAATCGGCACGCATCGATACTGAACCAGTGCTGGCATTGATAACACCGCTAACAGTAGCCACACGACCCGGCTGATTGTAGATAGTGCCATCGGCCAACTGCAGTTTTACAGCGGGATAGCTGCCGATGGCAGCGTTCAGTCCGCCAGCGGTCTTGGTCATTTCCAGCAAGTCTTTCTCGGTTACAGAGAAGTAAACCTGCATGGTGCTGATGTTGCTCACGGTGGTGAGAGGCTGCTGCGACGAAGCGCTAACCAGCGCACCTACACGGTAAGGCAGGTCGCCTACAACACCATTGGTGGGGCTTGTTACGAAGCAGAAGTTGAGGTTCTGCTTAGCCGATACGTAAGCAGCCTGAGCCTGAGCCAGCTGAGCCTGTGCGCTCTCGTAGTTATTGCGTGACGACTGAAGGTCGAAAGCACCAATAACGTTGTTCTTAAACAGTTTCTCGTTGTTCTCATAGGTAAGCTTTGCGGTGGCCAAAGCAGCCTTAGCAGCGTTTACCGAAGCCTTTGCCTGACGTACGGCAGCGGCGTATGTTACGTTGTCAATCTCAAACAACAGCTGTCCGGCCTTCACGGTCTGGCCTTCTTTCACACACAATTTAGTGATGAAGCCCGACACTTTCGGACGAATTTCTACGTCTTGCATACCCTTGATGGTGGCAGGATACGTTGTCTGCAAATTGGCATCCTGGCCCTGAATGGTGCGAACAGCATACTCGTTGTCGCCGAAATCAGGCTTACCACCACTTTTACCTCCACCACAAGAGGTGAGCACCGCAGCCATTACCACAGCTGCAAGAATCAAAAACTTGTTTTTTTTCATACCTATTAAAATAATTATCTCTTAAAAATTTATATTTGTTCTAACATGTTATCCGTCTGCTATTCGGTATATATGCCCCTCAGCGGTCAACATCTGAGCAAGGTTTACCAAGTGCTTCGCCTTTTATCCCTATCGGCTACACCTAATGGCTATATTGGTTTCGCCTAATGTCAGTATTGGTTACACCTTATATAATATAGCAGATACATTCGTTTTCTATATAATTTGTTATCTCCATCTTTTTACCATCAATCAGACTATAGAGCGGACCGAGTACAGAAAACTAAGTATATGCATTTAGTTTTCGGCTGCAAAGATACCAACAAAATATATAAATAAGATAATCAAGCCCGTATATTTAACATATATTATTCAAGCATTAAGATATTTTCGCACCGCTATAGAAAGATTGAACACTGTAAAGGAAAAGACGAACATCATTTGCTTTACGAAATGAGAAGGTAAAGAAAACGAGGAAGAAGAGGCAAGAGGAAACCCGTGAATGAGGGCAATACTAACCGTGAACAAGGATAATACTAACCGTGAACAAGGGTAATCCTAACCAATAATAAGGACTACCCTAACCACAAACAAAGGCAAGTAGGACCGTGTATGGCGCGAAGGGAGGAGGGGGTAAGGCAGATGGAGCCCTTAGGCCAGCCCCATCTGTCGTGCTTTTTGCATGAGCAGCTGCATGAGCGGCTCGCGTTCGTTCTCCACCTTATTATCGAGCACAGCGTCTTTCAAGCACTGCTTCAGGGTGCCCACCTCGCGGCAAGGCTGCAGGTGGAACATCTCCATAATTTCGTTACCATCGATGCACGGCTGCAAGAGGCGTTTATAATCGCGCTCTTTCAGGTCGGCCAATTTTTCGCGCACCATGCGGAAATTGTCGAGAAACTGGCGTTTGCGCACCTGGTTTTTGCTGGTGATGTCGGCTTCGCACAGCGTCATCAGGTCATCAATGTCGTCGCCAGCATCGTTCAAGAGGCGTCGCACAGCGCTGTCGGTCACCTCTTCGTCGGCAATAGCGATGGGGCGCATGTGCAGGTCAACCAACTTTTGCACATACTTCATCTTGGCATCCATAGGCTCTTTCAGTCGGCGGAATATCTCTGGCACCATCTTGGCGCCCAGGTAGTTGTGGTTATGAAAGGTCCAGCCCAGCGCGGGGTCCCAGCGTTTGCTACGTGTTTTTCCCACATCGTGCAACAGAGCCGCCCAGCGCAACCATAGGTTATCGCTCTTTTGTGCCACATTGTCAAGCACCTCGAGCGTGTGGTAGAAGTTGTTTTTATGGGCACGGCCATTGCGTGTTTCAACAATATCCAGCCCTGCCAACTCGGGTAAGATGAGCTGAAGAAGGCCCGAACGCTGCAAGTCGACAAAGCCACGGCTGGGTTGCGCTGCCTTAATGGTTTTGTTCAGTTCTTCGCTGATGCGCTCGCCACTAATAATTTTCAGGCGATGCGCGTTTCGTCCCAACGCTTCAAACGTTTCGTCTTCGATAAAGAAGTGTAGCTGTGTGGCAAAACGCACACAGCGCAGCATGCGCAAGGGGTCGTCAGAGAACGTGATATCGGGGTCGAGAGGCGTGCGAATGATGCCGTCTTCAAGGTCTTCAATGCCGCCGAAGGGGTCGACAAGCTCGCCAAAATGGGCACGGTTTAGCTGTATAGCCATGGCGTTGACGGTAAAGTCGCGACGGTTCTGATCGTCTTCCAGCGTGCCATCTTCGACAATGGGTTTACGCGAGTCGTGGCTATAACTTTCGCGTCGAGCCCCCACAAACTCTACCTCCAGACCTTTATATTTCACCTGTGCCGTGCCAAAATTCTTGAACACTGAGATATTTGCCTTGCGTCCCATCTTCTTGCGCAAGGCGTTGGCCACCTGTATGCCACTGCCCACCACCACTACGTCAATATCATTTGAGGGGCGCTCGAGAAAGAGGTCGCGCACATATCCTCCCACAACATAGCAGTCGAGGTTCAGTTCATCGGCGGTGTCGCCAATCAAATGAAATATATCCTTATCAAGTATTTGTGCCAGTTCGGCATCAGTATAGAGCTTCATAACTTATCCTAAAAACGTTTTTTTCATGACTTCATGCCAGCCACTACACCCTCACGGCCACGGTGTTTGCCTAAGATGCAGCGGTAAAAGACGGTATGAGTATGCAAAGTTACTTATTTTTTTGCATCCCACAAAACGTTACGCCCCCTTTTCATTGTTTGAAAGGAGGCGTAACACCACGATCTCGGGTTTCGCAAATCTTTGACATACGAAACGTCAATCACGATAAAGGTCAATTTATTTCAGCATCCACTGTCGCCAGTTGGCCGCTGCTTGCGTCGATGGTATACTGGTGGGCGTTTGTCGTTTACCATTAATTACCAGCGATTTCTTCACCACATTATCTTTCACATAATCGTATAAAGCGCCCAAATTGGCAGCTCCTTTCGTTTCTTTCATCTTCTTTAAAAGATAATAAGTGAACATGCCGTGATGCTCACTATCAAGAGGATAAGCCGTTTCATCACCCTGAGCAGCCGACAACACCACCATATTGCCTTTAGCCTCACTGCTCTTAGCCTTGATGGCTACGCCACGAGCCGAGGCCAACATACCCTCACCACGCAGCGAGCCCGAGAAGCAAGCATCCATCAGCACCACCACCTGAGCCGATGGCATAGAGCCCAGCGACGCATAGAAGTGGTTCAAACTAAAGCACGTTGATAGGTCTGCCCCATAGCCATCAATCGGCATCAAATAGGCATCTTTCGAAGCCTCATCGGGCAAGCCATGTCCAGCATAATAAATAATAAATTTAGCTTTACCTTGATACGCCTCGGCAATCTGTTGCATCAGGTTCAGCTCTCGCTTAATATTAGTGTAAGTAGCGTTGCGCACCAGATGTATATTAGCCTTAGGCAGCCCAAGGGTTTTAGCACAATAGTCGGCAAATATCTGTCCATCATTCAGCGCATTAGGCACTGGGGCTACGTTTTGATAAGTTTCATTTGCAATAATCAGGGCAAAGGTATTATCATTAGTATCGGCGACAGAGGGTATGTTAACATCAATATCCGACTTTTTCGTTTCGATCTTTTGTGGCGAAGGATTGGGCTGCTGGGTAGTTGATGGCTGTGCTGCCGTTACCTGTTGCACTATAGTGATATGATTTACGGTTTGATCATTGCTGGCTACCTGGCCCACTGGTTGCTGTGCGCCCACTGGGCCACCTGTTTTCGGGTTAAGAGCAAAGTTGGTTACATGCTGTTGCGCACCGTTATACGCCTCAACGATATCAGCCAACAAGCACTTACCACCTTTCTTTTGATAGCGTTCCATCCATTCCTTATACCTACCCTCGTCTTTCGTCACCACAATGCCATTTTGATAAAAGGCGGCCAGTTGCGGCATAGCATCGGGCAAGCCACGTTCGGCAGCACGGCGATAAAGGCGGAAGGCCTCGTTAAGATCTTTCTCACAAGCCACGCCTTGCTGGTTACACCACGCCAAATAATATTGGGCAGCCATATCGTTAAGGGCAGCAATGCGTTTAAACTCGGTGAAGGCATACTGCACATATCCCCCACGCAAAGCCTCAAGCGCAGCCTTGCTTTGCGTATCGATGTTCTGTGCCGACACTACCTGTGCCCAGCACAACAAAATGAATAGAAGAAAGCGCGTCATCGTAAAGAAGCACTCATAAAGGTTACTGCCCCGCCCTAAGCACAAGCCGAGGCAGCAACCGTGGTTCACATTTATTTAGTTTCTTTTTTAGTATCTTGTATTTTCGATGCATACGACATCTTACCCCAATCTTCTTCAGTACCATCAAAGTGGATTATCTTTTTATAGCTGGTTTCAGATAGCGGAATAAGCAATGTTGCACCATACGTAAAGAGGGCGCCTATGATGCGTCCGAAGCCAACCTTCCCCGTTTTAGAGATGCTGGTAGAACCCAACGTGAAGGTACCCTTTTTAAAGTTGCCTTCCCAGTCGCACACGATAATGGGCGAGCGGTCTTCATCAAACTCAAAGGGTGATTTGGCTTTTACATGTATCACAGCGGGCTTAGTTTCTTTCACGCCAAAGCCTCGTTTATCTTTCTTGGTCAAATCGTCGGGCATCTCTACATAGAAGGGGGCAAAGATAACATCGCTTACCCATGACGATAACGACACACAGGTCCAGTCTTCAGCACGCTTATTAAAAGCATAGGCAATAGAAGCACCAATATTGTTAATGCTTTCATCCTCAGTAAGATGTCGAGTGGATGTGCCCAGATATTCTTCGCGTTTAGGGTCTGCTTTTTTCGACTCTTCTAACATATCGGCAATAATATTAAAGAGGCGTTTGTCATACTCAGAGAATTCGCCCGATGGCGTTTCAGATGTGCTATACTTGCCTAAGATGCCCGTTGTCATATTACATATAAAAGTATCGTTCTGCTTACCACCTGTTGAGGGGGCGATGGTGATAAACTCGTCAACCGATGTGGTGGTACCTTTCTTTGAGGCATGATTTTCGTTCTGTTTCTTATCAAACATAGGGAACGAAGAACCGTTATGCACCATAAAGCACTGCGAGAGATCAATAAAGATCGTCTTCTTGGTTTTGTTCACAGCCCACAACTGTTCGTTGTAGATTTCGAGTTTTATGTTATCGTCTTCAAACACGCTATTGGCCTGTGAATAAGCAAATATCAATGCGTTACGATAACTGGTTTTGGTCTTGGCCTGTGCAAAGGCTGCACATAAGCATACGAAAGAAAAGAAAAGCAATAGTTTCTTCATAATTGTGTTACTTTTTAAGGGTTATAGGTTTATATATTATTTGTGTTTTCTGATTTGTCGTGCGCAATGCCGACAGCCATTTATTAAAATGGTCAACTTCCATGGCGCGTGGCAGCTGTCCAATGCTTGCCGACGTGTTAGCCTTTACCAGTTCATCGGTGCTAAACACCACCACCACCTCGTTTTGTTCCATTGTTTTATCAGTGGTTAGGGTATATTCGTCTACCACGGCACGCTGATCGGCTGGCACACTTTGGGCCGAGAAGAACAAATAGTCGCGGCCCTGTTCTATGGGCTGAGCAGCATCGGCTTGCTGCGAATAAGGTAAGAGGCAATAAGCTTGTTGCGCAGTATGGTCAACGAGATACACCAACAAATGCCCCGACACGGGCGACAAGAAATGCAGGTACATATCATCGCCATTATGAAAGTCGGTACTCTCATATTTCAGGTCGGTGCCATTGCGCAAGAGGTTCACGGCAAGGTCGATTTTTGGCGATGTAAGCTTGCGTATGCGGCCCTTCACTTTTACGCTTACCACGAGCATGCCTTCTTCATAATTAATGTCGTAGCGAGGCTGGTCTAAGGTTTCAACCCACTCGCCATTCACGTTGCTATGGCCTACTGATGAAAAGCGCACATCGCTCTTGCCATTATCGTTGGTTATCACAGTGGCGTTGCTCTGTCCCATCAAGGTGCCAAACTCGTCGGCAATGGCTTGCACCTGTGCACGTTCAAGGGCTGTAGCTTTGGCCTGTTCCAGCGTTACGTTTTCAGGTGCATGATAGGTGTAGGCTGCTTCTACCGTTACTGGTTTCTGCGCCCATGCGGCACTTGCCACGAGGCACAACAACAAGGATATCCAAATAGTGTGCATAGGCTACCATCCTAATGCCTTATCCAACTTCTCATGTAGCTCGTCTCCACGCTTCTCCAGTTCTCCTCGCACAGCCTGTTTGGCCGCCTGTTTAGCCATTTCGGCATTGTAGGCAATGCGCACCGACACCTCTTTATTCTTATTAGGCAGTATGCGATACATATCTACCACTATCAGCACCCTACCTATGCTTTGTGCAATAAGGTTCTTAGCAGCGCTCACGGTCTTCACCACCGAAGCGGCCTCTTCGGCTGCCAACTGCTGGTTGCTCACGGTGTTCTCTACCAGGGCAGTAACCTCGGTTTGTATTTGTGCTGCAAGGCTCTGTTTGGCCAGCTCCATGGCTTGTATCTTAGCAGCATCATAGTTTTCGCCAACACTCATTGCCTCACCCATCAGATACTTTGGAAACATGTTTTCATCATACTCCATCTGCATGAGATACGACTTATCAAGCTGTTTCTCAAGTGGCAGCACTCCAGGCGTTGTCTTCCAACCTTCCTTAGCCAAACGTTTTGCCTCTTTACGAGCTGTCTTCGTGGCTTTCTCGCTCAACTCAGCCTTCGAGGCTTTCTTCAGTTCTTTACGTTCCTTGATTTGTTCTTTCGTTAGCTGGGCGAAAGAAGCAGTAAAGGTCATAGCCATTACAAAAGTTAATACTAATCTAATAGTTCTCATAGGCTTAACGATTAATATCAAAGTTTTTTATTCTTTTTATTGTTTTTATTCTTACAAATGCAAAAGTAGTATTTATTTTTGAACGACCAACAAAAAAGGCGATATTTTTTTTGCAAATGTTTACACTACACCCATTCTTGGCTCGCAATACCTCAAAAGTTATTAAATTTATGACGGCTTCGGCTCGCCTTTCAACATTAATTTATACTTTTGCACCTCAGTATGAAGCATTTATTATTATTCATCGCCACAACAACGTTGCTGGCAGGATGTGCAAAAACCGAAGAGCAGAAGGCCGACGAATGTTTGCAACGTATCGACTCGCTCTACGCACAAGGCAAATACAGCGAGACGCTCGACTCTATCGTAGCGCTGCGCGACCACTACCCTACGGCCCTTGAAGCACGCCGCAAGGCGCTGGTGGTGTGGCAAAATGCCTCGCTGAAAATGGCGCAGGCCGATGTGGCCAAAACCGACATCTTGCTGCAACAAACCACGGCACAGTTGACCGGCTCGCTCGATAGGCTCACCTACAACCGCCTGCGTGTGCGCCGCGACTCGCTGCAAGCTCGTTACGAAGCCATGTGTGGCGTGGTAAGAATGATTCATATTCGGCAGAAGCAGAATAAGAAATAAGGAAATATGTAGCCTGGCTGCCGGAACATCAATTATCCCTGTTGCCGACGGCACATATATCGTGCGCACAAAGAACGGTGCTGACTTAAAGACAATGAAGGTAAGCGTGAAGTAACTCCGCACTTATTAATACACAAAAAAACTCTCGTAGCTTATTTATGGCTGCGAGAATTTTTTTGTGTTTTTGATTAACAATAAAAGTCTGTGACTTCAGCTCTTCTTGCCGGTCTCCCCCGATCCTTGCGAAACATGGGCTTACTTACACAATAATAGTAACCACAACCTTAGCCTCAGGATACTTGTTAAGATAGTCTACAACCTCCTTTATGTATGTGTGACTTATATTTCTCAACCAAAAAGTCGCGAAGCGAACGTAGATTTGATTTATTAGATATGATTGGTTTAATTATTTCTGACTCAAAAGTCAACACTCCATTGAGTATGTTTACTGATGCCACATACTCAGTATTTACGATAAAACTTCTGCCCATCCTGAAAAAAGGTGAAGGTATATTAGACTCCGCATACGCTATTTCGATATCGGTAAGAAACGATGAAAGAGTTGATAAATGAGTCTTTGTTTTACCATCATTAAAATAAAAGTCTGTATAGTTTCCATCTGCTTTAAGATAAACCACTTTGTCAAGATTGATGACCGCGAATTCTGTTCGAGAGTTTATGAAAACCTGTACCATGGTTTTAGAATTGATGTTGAGGATAATTAATCGGTTTATTGTTAGTTATGAACACTGTTGTCCAAAGAAAAAAAATTGGACATGATTTAAATTGATTATATTCAATGGGTTATACGAATTTGATTTTTTCGAGATTTGATTTTGTACTTTTGCAAATTGTATTGCAAGAGACTGAAATCATGAATCAAGGAAAGACCGTATTCGCTCAAATCATGTCGCTCATACCAAGATATGAATTCGACAAGTGCGTAAAGAGATACAATGGCAATAGACATGCCATCGAGTTCAAATGCAGAGACCAGTT
>CAKQFW010000076.1 GCA_934230965.1 uncultured Prevotella sp. | reverse complement strand
CCGTAGGTGTCGACAATAATTTTGCGGCCAGTAAGACCGGTGTCGCCGTGAGGGCCGCCAATCACAAACTTGCCCGTGGGGTTAACAAAATATTTAATCTGGTCGTCGAACAGTGCCAGCACCTTTTCGCTGTGTATCTGCTCTTTTACGCGAGGCATCAAGATGTTGATAACGTCCTCACGAATACGGGCCAGCATCTGGTCGTCGTCGTCCATAAACTCGTCGTGCTGGGTGCTCACCACGATGGTGTCGATGCGCTCGGGCACACCACCGTCGCTATACTGCACGGTAACCTGGCTCTTTGAGTCGGGGCGCAGATAGGTCATCACCTTGCCCTCTTTGCGTATGTCGGCCAGCGTGCGCATGATAAGGTGCGAGAGGTCGAGCGACAGGGGCATATAGTTTTCGGTCTCGTTGGTGGCATAGCCAAACATCATACCCTGGTCGCCAGCGCCCTGCTCATCTTCGTCGGCACGGCTCACGCCACGGTTAATGTCGCCGCTCTGCTCGTGAATGGCGGTAAGGATGCCACACGACTCGCTGTCAAACTGATACTCTGACTTGGTGTAGCCAATCTTGCGAATGGCACGACGGGCGATGGTTTGAAGGTCGATGTACGCCTCTGAGCGCACCTCGCCCATGATGACTACCTGACCGGTGGTAACAAACGACTCGATGGCGCAGTGCGACTTGTCGTCGTAGGCCAAGAACTGGTCGAGAAGGGCGTCTGAAATCTGGTCGGCCACTTTGTCGGGATGGCCTTCTGATACTGATTCTGAAGAAAACAAATAGCTCATTTTTCCAATAATTTTTTGTTAAACGTTTCTTTGTGCGCGGTGTCGGCCTCGCGCATGAGACGACACGGGGTGCTTACCGCGCTGGTTGATAAAAAAGCGTGGAAAAATGCTTTATGACCGTGAAAATCTTTTGTTTGGATTTCGCAGTTTTAGCATTTTTTAGTGTGGTTGCAAGCAGCCAAATTCTTCCACAAACGGTTGTCTTTCAACATAAGACGGTGCAAAGTTACACTTTTTCCGCGAGGTGGGCAAATAATAAGGGAAAAGTGAAAAGTGAAAAGTGAAGAATTTAAGGGATAAGTGGGGCCACAGGGCCTATAAGACCTATAAGACCTATAAGACCCATAAGACCCATAAGCCCACAGCCCCAATCTTACACCCCTTTCTTTTGATCTTCCTCAATAAAGGCCAGCAGGCGTTCTACGGCCTCTTCTTCAGGAATATTCTTTGCGATACATGTTTTTTGCTTGTACAGCGAAATTTTGCCTTTGCCAGCGCCCACGTAGCCATAGTCGGCGTCGGCCATCTCGCCAGGGCCGTTAACGATGCAGCCCATGATGCCTATCTTCAGGCCCTTCATGTGCTGTGTGGCGGCCTTGATGCGTGCAATGGTGGCGCGCAGGTCGTACAGCGTGCGTCCGCAGCCCGGGCAACTGATATACTCGGTCTTGGTGGTGCGCAAACGTGCAGCCTGTAGCACGTTGAAGGCGGTGGCGGCTACGGTGGCGGTGGCAATGTTGCCATCGTTCATCAGCCAGATGCCATCGGTCAAGCCATCAATCATCAGGGCACCCATATCGGCGGCCGCCTCCAGTGCGAAGGCGTCTTTCGTGTCGTTGTTATGACGATACATCTGTGCAAACACCACGGGGTTGAACAGGCCAGCACGTGTAAGCTCGTGCACCAAGGCGCGCTGCTCGCCCGTCTTGTTTACATGGCTCGACATGCTTACCACCACCACCTCAGGATGGCAGCGCAGGCACGGTATATATTCGTCTGACGGTGCGCCGTAGGGCAGCACCAAGAACTTTAATTCGGCCTTTACGCCCGCGATAAACGGAATGGCGTTATACGGGAAGATGGGGTATGTGTTGGCCTCACCATGATAGGCGTTGAAGTCGACAATGTAACGCTGACCCTCGACACGCTGCTCGGGCAACTGACTGCCACAATAAATATAGTCGGGGGTGAGGTCTTCCGACACAAACGTCTGAGCATCAGCACGAAGCTGTCCGTCGCCACCCACAGCGGTGGTTATCACCACAGGCACATTGCTGCCACCAATGCCGGCTACGGCACGGGTGTTGCGACGTGTGGGGTGCAGATACGACAGCTGCTCGGCCTCAGTAGCGGGAATGGGGGTATGGCCCTCGCGCTTTTCAAAATAGCGAGCCAAATGCTGTGCCACGGGTATCTCGGCCTCAGGCTCTTCGCTCAACGACACACGGATGGTGTCGCCAATGCCGTCGGCCAGCAGAGCGCCTATGCCCACCGCACTTTTTATGCGGCCATCTTCGCCCTCGCCCGCCTCGGTCACGCCCAGGTGCAAGGGGTAGTGCATATCGGCCTTGTCCATCTCGCTCACCAGTAGTCGCACCGACTGCACCATCACCACGGTGTTGCTGGCTTTGATGCTGATTACCACATCGTTAAACTGCTGTTTCTGGCAGATGCGCAAAAACTCCATACAGCTCTCTACAATGCCTTCGGGGGTGTCGCCATAGCGCGACATGATGCGGTCAGAGAGCGAGCCGTGGTTTACGCCTATGCGCACGGCGGTGTGGTGCTCGCGGCAGATGTTCAAGAAGGGCACGAAGCGCTCTTCAAGGCGGCGAAGCTCGTCGGCATACTCAGCATCGGTATATTCAATGTGCTTGAAGGTGCGAGCAGGGTCGATATAGTTGCCGGGGTTCACGCGCACCTTCTCGGCATAGAGGGCGGCCACGTCGGCCACACGGGGGTTGAAGTGTACGTCGGCCACCAGCGGGGTGTCGAAACCATCGGCCCGCAGAGCGGCGTTAATGTTTTTAAGGTTTTCGGCCTCACGGGTGCCCTGGGTGGTGAGGCGCACCAGCTGTCCGCCAGCGCGAATAATGCGCTCGGCCTGTTCTACGCAGGCCTGCGTGTCGTTGGTGTTGGTTGTGGTCATCGACTGCACGCGCACAGGGGCTCCACCGCCTAACACCAGTGAGCCTACCTGTACGGCGCTCGTGGGGCGTCGATGGTAGTTGAAAAGGTCGAGCATTCTAATTTACTTTATACTCATACTTCACCTCGGCCAGCTCTTTGTTGGCCTTCTCTATCTTTTGTCCCAAGGTGGCTTTGTAGGCGGCCAACTTTTCGGCCACGGTATCGTCGACGAGGGCGAGCATCTCTACGGCCAAGATGGCGGCGTTCATGGCGCCATTAACGCCCACGGTGGCAACGGGTATGCCAGGAGGCATCTGTATGATAGAGAGCATGGCGTCGAGACCGTCGAGCATACCCTTGATGGGCACACCAATAACGGGCAGTGTGGTGCTGGCGGCTATCACGCCAGGCAGCGCTGCCGCCATGCCAGCAGCAGCAATAATTACTTTCACGCCGCGGTCTTTGGCGCCTTTAGCAAACTGCTCTACGGCGTCGGGTGTGCGGTGTGCCGACAGTGCGTTCACCTCGAAGGGTATCTGCATGTCGTTCAAAAACTTACAGGCTTTTTCCATAACGGGCAGATCGCTGGTGCTGCCCATGATAATACTTACTTGTGGAGTCATATCTTTTTAGTTAACAAGTTGACGAGTTGACGAGTTGACAAGCTGATAGCTTTTTTTAGTTGACGAGTTGACGAGCTGATAGCTTTTTAGCTGGCAAGAGTAATAGCTTGTCTACTCGTCAACTTGTCAACTCGTCTACTCAAATATAATTAATTATTATCAACGCAAAGGCGGTGGTCATGCCTGTCAAGAAGCCGGCCACCACTTGCCACAGCGTGTGCTGGCGCAGCACCATACGGCTGGTGCCCACCATTCCGCCCACAATGAAGACGACGCAGAGCCACCACGTGGGGTTGAAGTTGAACAGGATGGCGAAGGCTTGCAGAGCGCCCGCCACGCCACCGATGGCCGCCGTGTGTGTGGATATCTTCCACCATATATTCACGATGGCGCACAGTATCTGTATAGCCAGTGCCGCCATCAGTATGATGCTCATAAAGTGGGGTATGTGGCTCATCTCCATAAAGGTGTAACACAGAGTGTAACAGAAGATGGAGATGATGTAGGGCACCATACGCTTTTCTTTGCGCCCCAACTCTACCAACGTCCAGCCGTGATATTTACGGTATAAACGTATGAGCAGCGTGGGCAGCAAGATGGTGAACAGATACACCATGCCCAGCACCTGCAGCTTATACCCCCACGGCGCTATGCTGAGGTAGCTAAAGGTGAACATGGCGATAAGGCCCACCAGTGACAAGTAGAACGGCGTGAATGTCATGCTGAGAATTCGTGCCGCCAATATGAGTTGTTTGTTATACATTTCTCTACTCTCTTCTTTGCTTAGCCGAAGGAATATTCATCTGTTCGCGATATTTGGCTACGGTGCGTCGTGCTATGGGCATGCCGCGTTGTGTCATAGCCTTGGCGATGGCCTCGTCGGAGAGGGGTGCCGACTTATCTTCTTTATCAATCACCTCGCGCATCACCAGTTTTATGTTGCGTGTTGACAGCTCTTCGCCATTGCCCGTGTTGTAGCCCGAGCTGAAGAAGAAGCGTAGCGGGAAGGTGCCCCATGTGGTTTGCGCATATTTTACGTTGCACACGCGCGAGATGGTGCTGATGTCGAGGCCCGTAACGGCCGCTAAGTCTTTGAGGGCCATAGGACGTATGTCGGCCTCGTCGCCATCAACGAAGAACTTGTGTTGCCAGTTGATGATGGCCTTCATCACCTTGCTCAGCGTGGCGCGACGCTGGCGTATGGCCTCGATATATCCTTGCGCCTTTTCAACCTTTTCTTTGGCGTAGAGCAGTGCCTCCTTGTCTTGTCGGCTCATGCCCTTGCGGTTGTTGCGGTAGGTTTCAACCATGTCGGCAAACGAGGCCGAGACCTTTAGCTCTGGCACGTCGCCCGAGTTGAGGTAGAAGCGCACGTGGCCGTCGTCTTGTGTCTCGACGATGAAGTCGGGGGTTATCTGCTGCATACTGCGCCCCACGGCCTCGCCCAGCGAGGCGCCTGGCTTGGGGTTGAGCTTTAGCAGTTCTTCGCGAAAGAGGTCGATGTCGGTATCGGTGAGGTTGAGTTGCTGCTTCAGGGTCTCCCATTTCTTGGCCGTAAACTCTTTAAACTTACGCCCTATGATAAGCATGGCCACATCGCGAGCTCGGCTTTGGGGTCGGCGTTCCAGCTGCAGCATCAAGCACTCTTGCAAGTCTTTGGCACCAATGCCAGCGGGGTCGAAGGTTTTCAGCAACGTGCGCATGCGTTCCACATCTTCCTCGGTGCACATTATATTATTAAAGAGGGTGAGCTCGTCGCACAACGTCTCGGTGTCTTTGCGCAAGAGGCCATCGTCGTCGAGCGACCCAATGAGGTAGTCGAGGATGTCGCGGTCGCGGTCAGAGAGGTCTTGCTCGCCAGCCTGCTCGCCCAGCTTGTCGTAGAACGAGGTGCTGTCGCCATACACCATCTCTTCATAGTCGGCATTGTCGGTGGCGGGCGTGCCCATGCCAGGGGCGTGCACCGGCGGCATATCGTCGTCGCTGCCTATGCGGCTGAGGGCCTCGTCGAGAGCCGACTGCCTGAGGTCAGTGTCTTGCTGGCGGTCGTAGGCGTCGGCGGCAGTGTCTACGGTGTCGTCGTCGTTGTCGCCATTGCTGTTGTCGCCCGTCGCATAGTCGTTATCTTGGGCGGTGTCGCCACTGTTGATATCGCTGTTGATATCTGTGTTGATATCGTTATCGTCGGGCGAGGCCACCTCCAGCGCCGGGTTGTCGTCGAGCTCGGCGTTAACGTTTTCTTCCAGCTCGGCCACCGGCATCTCCATGAGCTTCACCTGCAGCATCTGTTGCTGTGTAAGCTTTTGTATCTGCTGCAGCTTCTGTTCCTGGGTTTGTATTAGATGTTGTGCCATTGCTTGTTGATTTTTCTAAGCTTTCTTTCTAAGCCTTACTATGCCTTCATAGGCCTTCTAAGCCTTGGTGAAATTTTAGCCAGTTTCAGCAAAGGCTTATTTAGGCTTATCTCGGCCTATACAGGCTTAAAGCCTTTACCTTTTGTTACTTCAAAACAATCGTGATAGGTGTTTTATCTATGGGTTGATTGTTCAGCGTATAGGTGGTGGTCATGGTGCCTTGCGTTTGGTCGGCGTTCTCGGTGTAGGTGTGGTTCAAGACAATAACATCGTCTTGTCTGCCCTTGTTCCAGCGCAGCGTGATGGCGCGGTTAGCCACATTTTCCTTGCCATTGAACGGACCAAAATACATCATATAGTTGCGGGTGCCGGGAGGGGCGAAGCGTTTCAGCACCACCTTTTGTTCAGCAGGGGTATAGTTTTCTGATACCTGTACGGCGGTGTCGAAGCGATACTCTTTGCCCTCCATGATGGCCATGACGCCATCTTTCAGAATGTTGTCGGCCTCGCGGGCGTCGAGCAGGTTTCGGCCATCTTCGTTCACCACGCGTATGCCCACCACATAGTCTATCACTGCGATGTCGGGGTCGCGTTTTACGGGCTCGTCGTCGCTGCTACAGGCTGTGGCCAGGGCGCAGAGGGCCACCAGCAAGATGGCCGCCCCTTGAGCAATTATGTTCTTTATTGTTTTGTTCATTGTTTGTTGTTATTATTTTATGATAAAACCCATAAGACCTATAAGACCTATAAGGCCTATATAACCTATAAGCCCCATAAGACCCATATGACCTATATGACCTATAAGCCCCATAAGACCTATAAGCCCCACAGGCCCCACAGGCCCCCTCCTTAGCTTTAGCTCAGCTCCAGCATCCTTTCGATAGGCTTCACGGCTTCGCGTGCCACGTCTTCGGGCACGTCTACGGTAGGCCATTCATATTTCAGGGCGTTATACATCTTTTTCAGAGAGTTCAGCTTCATATATTCGCACTCGTTGCATGAGCAGCCCAGTTTGCCCTCGCTCACCTCGGGTGGTACGGGCAGGAAGGTGGTGTTAGGGCAGGCGCGTTGCATCTCGTGCAGGATGCCCGACTCGGTAGCTACGATGTAGGCGTTGTCGGGGTGCTCGGTGGCATACTTCAGCAGCACGGCGGTAGAGCCCACCACGTCGGCAGCGGCCAGCACGGGGCCTTTACATTCGGGGTGAGCCAGCACCAGGGCGTCGGGATGTTCGGCCTTCAGCTGTGCGATGGCCTGTACCGAGAAGCGTTCGTGCACGTGGCAGCCGCCGTTCCACAGCAGCATGTTGCGGCCCGTAACGCTGTTGATATAAGAGCCCAGGTTATAATCGGGGCCAAAAATTATCTTTTCGTCCTGTGGGAAGGTGTCAACAATCTGCTTCGCGTTGCCCGACGTTACCACCACATCGGTCAGCGCCTTCACCTCGGCCGTAGTGTTTACATAGCTCACCACCTTATAGCCAGGGTGCTCGGCCTTATATTGGCGCAGATCGTCGGCGCGGCACGAGTCGGCCAGCGAGCAGCCCGCATTCAGGTCGGGACACAGCACCAGCTTGTCGGGCGACAGTATCTTGCAGGTTTCGGCCATGAAATGTACGCCACACATCAATATAATGCGTGCATCGGTTTGTGCTGCTTTGCGGGCCAGCGCCAGCGAGTCGCCGATGAAGTCGGCCACATCTTGCACATCGCCCGTGGTGTAGTAGTGTGCCAGCACCACAGCGTCTTTTTCTTTACACAAGCGTCTGATTTCTTCTTTCAGATTGAGGGCTTCGCTGACGGGCTCGTCGGCATAGCCTTTTGCTATCCATTCTTGCTTGACCATTGTATGTTATTGTTTTGCTTAAAATCTCCACTTATCCCCACACCATTATTCTTATATATTCTTTTTTTTTTTTTTTTAAAATACTATAATTAGGATGATGTACCTGTGGAAACGTGGATAAGTTTTTGGGCTTTTTCTTGCATTTTAAGTTATAAACTTTGGCGTATTATCTATCAACAGCTTGTTTTTATATCTTTTCACTGTATGTCAGTATAGATACGCGTTTATCCACATCCTTGTTATCTGTGTGCAAAGTTAATAAGTTTATATCTTTTTCTTGCACTTTTCTGTTGAAAAAACAAGAATAAGTTTTTGATAGCTTTGTGAATATCCACACCTCGACGGTGGTCAAACCCCTGTCAACGCCCTTCTGTGGATAACGGGTAGGTTATTAACATCGCTGTGCACAGGTTATGAACAAAGAGTTTTATGGGTTTTCTACTTGCTAAACTGTTGACGAGTAACAAGAGATGGTTGCTGGAGAACGGGGCACGGAGACCCCGTTCTACTATGATTTGTAAGGCTAATCACTCCCCTCTCCAACGGGGAGGGGGAAGCCGTGCGACAGCACGGTGCGGGGGAGGGGCTGCTGGGTGCTGGAGGACGGGGCACGGAGGCCACCGTCCTACTATTTTTTACGCCATACACTTATATTTTATACGCCATATACTTATAAACAACATAGCAAACTTTAGTAGGACGGGGTCTCTGTGCCCCGTCCTCCAGCACCCAACCATAACCCAAAATTTGGGTAATATCATTTTATGATTTATCACCTCTCATCTTTTACCTACGGTCAAGTTTTTGTAAAGTAACAATCTCTCATTTTTTGCTCTCTTTTTCTTACACTTTTCATTGTTGATACCCTTGGTTTGCGAAACCATGGGTTTCAGGCTGTGAAACCAAGGGTTTTAGGGTGTGAAACCATGGGTTTCAGGAGGTAAAACCAAGGCTTTCAGATTGTAATTTCATAGGGTTTTTCGGCTATCACTTTTGCGTTTTCAACAGGTTATCCACAGTATGTTTTTGTGTGGATATAGCCTGTTTTTATTTGACTTTTTATTGACAATAAGCCACATAAAGCAATGCTCGTTTTAATGTAAACACTGTTATAAAAAACTAAACTTTTGCATGTGCTTAATAGACACATTTTCAATCGATTATCTTCTCTGACAAGCGTCGCCGCGCTCGACTTTGTCGCTTGCCAGAGCAAGAAGGCGGCGAATATCCATAACCGCTGGTGAAGAGAGCGAAGCGAACGTAACCTGCGGTTTCACAGCAAGATAACAA
>CAKQFW010000075.1 GCA_934230965.1 uncultured Prevotella sp. | reverse complement strand
ATCATGTTGTGTGTCGAACAGATTTTCGCAGTTCAACTCTACAAAAGTGAAGGCTTGCAACAGGAGGCTAAGTGCCAAAAGTAGGTGTGCCATGTGTAGGAAATGAGTAATAAGATTGGGTTTAAAAAACTTGAGGGCCGCCAATCGACGACCCTCAACCAACACAAAAACTAAACTAGACTTAACTAAATTGACATTGCAGACTTTCACAAGCCCTTCTGTCTATATATGCTGCAAATGTAATAAATATATTCAAGATTTGCAAAATATTATTCGCTTTTTTTTGCCATAAAGGAATAAAAGTTCCTTTTTAGGCATTATAAGCCAATATTGGGGCCTTTTCCCCCTATTCTTCGTCGTTTAAGCCAAGTGTAACTGTGCGGTTGAGAAGATAAAAATCGAGCACCGTCATGGCAGCCATCGCCTCTACCACAGGCACCGCGCGTGGCAAGACACAGGGGTCGTGTCGGCCTTGAGCCTTAAAGGTCACGGCCTCGCCTTGACGGTTCACCGTTTGTTGCGATTGCAAGATGGTGGCCACTGGCTTGAACGCCACGCGGAAGAAGATGTCTTGCCCATTGCTCAGGCCACCTTGTATGCCGCCGCTGTGGTTAGTGCGGGTGGTAACACCGCCGTGACCATTGGGCAAAAATACATCATTTTGCTCGCTGCCACGTGCCGTTACGCCAGCAAAGCCCTCGCCATATTCAAAGCCTTTTACCGCGTTTATGTTCAGCATAGCCTTGCCCAGCGCGGCGTGCAACTTGTCAAATTCGGGCTCGCCCAATCCTACGGGGCACCCTTTTATCACACAACTGATAATGCCGCCAATGGTGTCGCCTTCAGCTTTCACCTGAGAGATAAGCTGTTCCATCTGCAGCGCCTTTTCTGGGTCGGGGCATCGCACGGCGTTGCTCTCAGTGAGCGACAGGTCGTATGGGTGATAATCGCGATTGAGCGCAATGTTGCCCACCTGCGAGGTGTAGGCTTGCACACTGATACCCAACTGCTTAAGCACCAGCTTAGCCAGCGCTCCGCCCACACACCGTGCTATGGTGATGCGTGCCGATGTGCGTCCGCCACCGCGATGGTCGCGCACGCCATACTTTGTGTTGTAGGTAAAGTCGGCATGCGAGGGTCGGAACAGGTTGCGCAGGTTTTCATAATCGGCCGAGTGCTGATTAGTGTTGCGCACCACAAAGCCGATGGGGCATCCTGTCGACTTGCCTTCAAACACGCCGCTAAGCAGTTCTACCTGGTCGGCCTCTTTACGGCTGGTGGTAATGCTGCTTTGTCCGGGGCGTCGGCGGTTTAGCTCGCTTTGAATAAAGTCGATGTCGATGTTGATGCCAGCAGGCATACCGTCGACTACGCCGCCCACAGCAGCTCCGTGACTTTCGCCGAACGTGGTGAGCGTGAAAATGTTTCCGAAAGTGTTTCGCATAACGGTGGTAGATGTTGTGTTGTGTGTGCTATATATAATAAGGTGTAGGGGTGTGGGGTGTTTAGGGTGCGGTTATTGCTTAGTGGCAGTGTCCGCAGCAGCCCCCTTCATGGTTGTGCTCGTGGTCGTGTCCGCCACAGCCACCACCGCAGCTCTCGCAGCTTCCGCCACAGCCTTCGCCGCTCATGCGGTTGATGATGTCTTGTATCTCTTCGTTTGTAGCGGTACGGCTTTCCACTACCGAACCCTTAAAGTTCAGTGTCTTACCAGCCAGCGGGTGGTTCAGGTCTACCTTCACCTTGTCGGCGCTCACCTCGGCTACACGTGCCATGAAGCGCTGTCCCTCTTCGTTCTGCAGCGGAATGATAGCGTCTTTCACGATGTGCTCGTGGTCGAAGCGACCGTTGATGGTGAAGATTTCTTTATCGAGGTCTATTACGTGCTCGTTGATGTATTCGCCATAAGCCTGTTCGGGTGTGAGCTGGAAGTCGAATTCAGCACCCTTCTCCAGTGTTGTTACAGCCTGTTCAAAGCTGTCGAGTGTGATGCCGAAGCCTGAGATAAATACGAAAGGCTTGTTAACGGGAGCCTCTTCTACCAGTGTTGTACCCTCGTTGTCGATGGTGTAAAGCTTGTACGACACAGCTACAAACTTGTTGTTGTTTTGTTCCATTGTTTTATAATGATTTTTTGTTATGTTGCTTAACCAGTTATATTGTTTGTGCAAAAGTACAATAAAATATTTAAATTACAGACCTTTTTCTCAGAATAGATGCTCACGCACAACAAGCGGCCAGTAGCCAAAATGGCTGAAAAAAGGAAAGTTGGCGTTGTCATTGTTGGTTGTTTCATGTTTTTTTTGTTATTTTGTTGGCAAATATTGTAACGTTATGAAGCAAACTCGCGGTCAGTGGCGGCACCAGATACAACCCGCCCGCTACACCTTATTATATATATACCTCTGCATAGCCGTTTTGCTGAGCCCACTGCCCGCCATGGGGCAGCAGGTGCAGTATGGCAAATTGTCGGGCCAATTGAGGCAGTGGGTGCGCCACGAGGCACAACGCTCAACGCGATTTAACGCTCAGGGGCAGCACCTTCAGCCCCAGGTGTGTGCCTTTGTGCAGACACGTTCGGCCGTCGATGCCGACGCCTTATCTCAGCATGGTTGCACCGTGCTGAGACAGTATGGCGACATAAGCATTGTGCAGATGCCGCTAAACAGTGTGCCTGCTTTGAGTGCCGACGCCCGTGTGTGCCGTATCGAGGCGCAACGTGGCACGCGCCCTTTGCTCGACTCGGTGTATATACAGGTGGGAGCTCGCGAGGTGTATGCTGCCCAGCAGTTGCCTCAAGCCTTTACGGGCAGTGGGGTAGTGGTGGGTGTGCAAGATGTGGGCTTCGACCTCACGCATCCCACGTTTCTCGACCGCAACACCTCCAGCTGGCGCATACAGCGTTTTTGGGATATGCTCTCTACCGATACCATTGACAGCCCCCTGTTTGTGGGTGCCGCTTATGAGGGCGAGGCGCTAAAACGCTATGCCCACTCGCGCGATGCCCACCTCATCAGCCACGGCACCCACACCACAGGCATAGCGGCGGGCACTGGCTTTGGTACCGCCTATCGTGGCGTGGCCTATGATAGCGAGTTATGCCTGGTGAGCAATGCTGTGAGCGAAGATGTGGCCCTGATTGATAGCACCCAACTTTATAAATATACTTATGCCACCGATGCTTTGGGCTTTCAGTATATTTTCGATTATGCCGAAGCTCGTGGCTTGCCCTGTGTGATTAATTTTAGCGAGGGCTCGAACCAAGATTTTCATGGCGACGATCTGCTGTATAACGAGGTGATAAACCGCATGACGGGGCCTGGCCGCATCCTCGTGGCTGCCGTGGGCAATGACGGATGGCAACGCAATTATTTCAGAAAACCTCGAGGCGAGCAGGCCGCTGGTGCCTTCATTCGCAAGTGGGGCAAGCGCGTGGCCTTTACGTTACAGGCCGATGCTGCTTTTGACCTTCGACTGAAGGTATGGCAAAACCAGCAACCCGAAGCCTATGTGTTGCCAACGAGCGAGGTGCTCTTGGCCCCCGACTCAACGTTTACCGACACCCTTACGCTTTGTTCTGACCGTTATGTGCTTACAGTTCAGGCTTACCCCTCGTGCTACGACCCTGCACAAACCTGTTACGATGTAGCGCTTAGCGCCGATATTAGGGTGGGCATGGTTAACGCGGTGTCGGTAGAGGTGATGGGGAAGGAGGCCGATGTGGCTTTCTATAGAGTGGTGGGCGAACTATACGACAACGCCCTCGACCCCACCTTATCGGCTGGCGATGCGTCGTATAGCATCCTTAGCCCCTCGTGTGCTGAATCGGTCATAGCTGTGGGGGCCACGGCTTATCGCACACAGTATGTCAATTCGGTGGGCGATGTGCAGGTGTATAACGCGGGCACCCGAGGCGAGAGAGCCCACTATTCGGCCATAGGCCCCACTTATGATGGCCGCATAAAACCCGATGTGATGGCGCCTGGCACCAATATTATATCGTCGTATAGCAGTTATTATATCAGCGAACAGGCGTCGCCCGAGTCGTCGCTGGTAGGCACCTTTGCGTATAACGGCCGCACCTATGCTTGGCAGAGCGATGCTGGCACCTCGATGGCATCGCCCGTGGTGGCTGGCGTCATAGCCCTTTGGCTACAGGCACGCCCTGACTTGTCGCCCACCGACGTGATGGAGGTGCTACGCGCCACCTGTCGTCGCCCCGACCCTTCGCTCACTTATCCCAATAACCTGTATGGTTATGGCGAGATTGATGCCTATCGTGGCTTGCTTTACTTGTTGGGTATCGACGGCATAGCTAACCTCTCGCACCAGCAGCCCACGCGCGCCACCTTTAGCATTGATGCCCAAGGCGGCGTAACGGTGCACTTGGCTGCCCCTGCACCTCGCCCCTTCAGCATACAGGTATATAGCACAGCGGGCCAGCGGCTGGCCACACATCGGTTTGCCACAGGGCAGCGCCAATACACTTTTTCGTTGGCGCATCTGCCACACGGCATCTATGCCTTGCAGCTGAATGGGGGTAATGATGGTTTTACGGGCTCGACCCTGGTGCGGAGATAATTTTTAAAAAGATTTAAATGTGAAAGATTGTGAAATATTTTCTCGTTTTTTCCTTTTTTATGTCCCATATTTTGTGTAAGTTTGTACCCATCAAATTACAGTCTGAAAGCATTGGTTTCAGACCGTGAAACCCAGCATATTACAGCCTGAAACCATGGGTTTCAGAGCCTGAAATGCCGCGAATCAGAAATGAGGGGTATCACTTTTGAAAACTGTAAGCAAACGGAACTTATTTACTTACAGATTGAAAGAAAAACGCCCCTCAGCGCCTATTGATGTGAAAGTGGGCGAAAAAACGTCGAATTGTGAAAAGATGTACAAAAAGATAAAAATATGAAAAGTGTAAAGATTGTATTGTTGGCCGTGGTGACGGCCCTTATGGTGTCGTGTGGAACGACCCGTGTAGTGCCCATTTCAGGGCGAACCCAAACGCTTTTGGTAAACGATGAACAGGTGTTGAGCCTGAGTAACCAAGAGTACAGCAACTTTATGAAGAGTGCTAAAGTGTCGACTAATAGCAACAATACCGCTATGGTGAAACGTGTAGGACAGCGTTTGGCTACCGCTGTAGAGAGCTATCTGAAAAACAATGGATTAAGTAGCGAGTTGAAAAACTTTAGTTGGGAGTTTAACCTCGTTCAGAACAAAGAGGCCAATGCCTTTTGTATGCCTGGTGGAAAAATTGTGGTGTATGAAGGATTGCTGCCTTATACGCAGAACGAGGCATCGCTGGCCATCGTGTTAGGACATGAGATAGCCCATGCTGTGGCCAAACATTCGGCCGAACAGATGAGCACACAAATCAGAAACCAGTATGGCACACAGATATTGGGCGGCGTGCTTGAGGCCGCTGGTGTGAGCTCTTCCACCACTCAGTTGGCACAAATCTTAACGCAGAAAGGTTTGCAGTTTCGCAGCCTAAAATATTCGCGTAACCACGAAACCGAGGCCGACCGTATGGGCTTAATCTTTGCCGCTATGGCTGGTTACGACCCCACCGTAGCCGTGGCCTTTTGGCAGCGCATGGCTCAGGGCAATGGCAACAGTAACCAGAGCGATATGTTTAGCGATCACCCCTCTGATGCTAAGCGTATTGCTACCATCAAAGCCGAGTTGCCTGAGGCGCTAAAATACTACAAGGCTGCCGTGGCCACTACCACCACTACGACGAAGAAAACCACTTCAACCACGAAGCATACCACTACGTCGAAGAAGAGAAAGTAGAAATAAAGAAGCGTAAAAACATTTGCTATCTACTGGAAAATCATTACCTTTGCACGTATGAGAATAGACATTATTACCGTATTGCCCGAAATGTTAGAGGGCTTTGTCAACGAATCGATACTGGCACGAGCGCAGAAAAAGGGCTTGGCCGAGATACATCTGCACAACCTGCGCGACTATTCTACCGACAAGTGGCGCCGCGTAGACGACTATCCCTATGGCGGATTTGCTGGCATGGTGATGCAGTGTGAGCCTATTGACCGTTGCATATCGGCACTGAAGGCCGAGCGCGATTATGACGAGGTGATATTTACATCGCCTGATGGCGAGAAGTTTGATCAGCATATTGCTAACGACCTCTCGCTCAAAGGCAATATCATCATCTTGTGCGGACACTATAAAGGTATTGACCAGCGTGTGCGCGACCATCTCATCACGCGCGAAATTTCGGTAGGCGACTATGTGCTGACGGGTGGCGAACTGGCGGCTGCAATCATGGCCGACGCCATTGTGCGCATCGTGCCTGGTGTGATAGGTGATGAGCAAAGTGCCTTGAGCGATTGTTTTCAAGACGACATGCTCTCGGCACCTATCTACACGCGTCCGGCCGACTATAAGGGCTGGAAGGTGCCCGAGATATTGCTCAGTGGCAACGAGGCAAAAATAAAGAATTGGGAAATGGAACAGGCGATGGAACGCACCCGTCGTTTGCGCCCCGATTTGCTTGAGAAATAGATTTTCTTTAGTTGACGAGTAAACAAGTTGACGAGTAGACAAGCTGATACCCTTGTGATGACTTATTCCATCAAAACAAGCAGCTTGTCTACTCGTCAACTTGTTTACTCGTCAACTATTTTATTGCAAGGGTAGCAGCTTGTCAACTCGTCAACTTGTCAACTCGTCAACTAAGAAATCGACTGACAAAACTTTTCGCCCAGTGCAAACCCTTCTTCGTAAAGGCGTTCAAGTTTTGCCGTGTCTTTTTCCATACGCGTCACCTCTATTGGGCGTTCGGGGCGTATGCATATTATTTGGCCAGCGGCTTCCATGCGGTCAATCATCTCCAACTGCTCGTTATAGACTGCAATGCGGCGGCTGAGTGCTACGCGAAGGCGCGGATAGTTGCGGTAGATAAAGCGTGGTATCTTATAGTCGCGCCCCGTTTCGCGATAGCCTTTGTTACGTGTACATACCACCACGTTGAAGGGGTGCCCCATATTGATAGCGCGCTGCACAGGTATGCTGTCAACAATGCCGCCATCGAGCATCGGTATGCCGTCAACATCAACAATCTTGCTCACGTAGGGTAGGCTGCTCGACGCTCGTACAATGTCGAGGGCGCGCTGGCGGTCGTGCTGCTCGCTTAGGTACATAGCTTGGCCTGTGCGGCAATTGGTGGTTACCATCTCAAAGGTGCATTGGTTGTTGAAAAAGGTGTCGAAATCGAACGGCAAGTATTGGTTCGGAAATTTGTCGTACAGCAGTTTGCGGTCGAAAATACAACCTTGCGTCACCAGGTGGCGTAAACCTATATATTTAAAACGTGCCAGATAGTCGATATTTGAGATACGGGCTCTACGGGGCTGATGGCTCATATACGACATACCATTGCAAGCACCTGCCGACACAGCCACCACATAACGAAAATAAAGGTTGTGCTTCATGAAGCCGTCGAGCACGCCACTGGTAAACACGCCACGCATGCCTCCACCCTCTAATACCAAGCCTGTATTCCTATCTATGTGCATATTAATATAATAATGGTTAATTTCCTTACAAAGTTACACATTTTATTAGAAAAAGTAGTAACTTTGCAAACATATTGATAATAATTTTTTGAAATGTTTGACAAACAGACGTACATAAACCGCCGCGCTAAGCTTAAAGAACTTGTGAAAAGCGGCATTATTATCCTCTTCGGAAACAACGAGTCGCCTTGCAATTTTCCCAACAACGGCTACTATCCGTTTCGTCAAGACTCGTCGTTTCTCTACTATTTCGGACAAAACCGCGACGGCCTGGTAGGTGTTATCGATATCGACAACAATATCGAGACACTGGTGGGCAACGATATCGACATTGAAGACATTGTGTGGTATGGCAGCGTAGACAGTGTGCACGATATGGCACAACAGGTGGGTGTAGACAACACGGCACCTATGAAAAGCCTGAAAACCATCTGCAACGATGCTATGCGACAGAAACGCACCATACATTTCTTGCCGCCGTATCGTTACGACATCAAGTTGCAGATTTTCGACCTTCTGGGCATACATCCCAATCAGCAGAAAGAGTCGGCCAGCATGCCCCTCATCAAGGCTGTGGTGAAGATGCGCTCTACCAAGGAACCGCAAGAGATTGAAGAACTGGAGAAGGCTGCCGAGATAGGCTACCGCATGCACACCACCGCTATGCGCCTGACACGTGCTGGCGTAACAGAGAAGTTTGTGGGCGGACAGGTAGACGGCGTGGCCAACTCGTATGGCGCTATGGTCAGTTTTCCCACCATCTATAGTCAGCATGGCGAGATTATGCATGGCAACCCCTCAATGGCAATGCTCGAGCCTGGACGCTTGGTGCTGTGCGATGCGGGTGCCGAAAATATCAACAACTACTGCTCTGACAACACGCGCACCATGCCCGTTGATGGCAAGTTTACGCAGCGCCAGTTAGAGATATACAGCATTGTTGAGGCTTGCCACGACCACGCTCTTGAGGTAGCCAAACCTGGCGTTAAGTGGATGGACGTGCACTTCTCGGTTTGCCGACTGATGACCGACCGTCTGAAGGAGCTGGGACTGATGAAGGGCGACACTGAAGAGGCGGTACGTGCTGGTGCTCATGCCATGTTCTTGCCTCACGGCTTAGGACACATGATGGGCATGGATGTGCACGATATGGAGAACCTTGACCAGATAAATGTGGGCTTTGACGAGGAAACTCGACCCAACCTTGAGCAGTTTGGAACTAACTGCTTGCGCATGGGACGCCGATTGGAAGAGGGCTTTGTGGTGACCGATGAGCCAGGTATCTACTTCATACCAGCCCTTATCGACGACTGGAAGGCCAGCGGACATTGCAAAGACTTTATCAACTTCGACTTGCTGGAGACCTATAAAGACTTTGGTGGCATACGTATTGAAGACGACGTGCTCATCACTGCCGATGGCTGCCGCTTCTTAGGCGAACAGCGCATACCTTATCATCCGAAAGATGTTGAGGCGTTTATGGCCGAAAAC
>CAKQFW010000074.1 GCA_934230965.1 uncultured Prevotella sp. | reverse complement strand
GGACATACCTGTTACCTCAACACCTTTACCGCCCATTCGAGCAGTGAATTTTCCTGTTAAAACGCTATATTGTATTTTTACACTATACTTTCCTTTCAACGGGAATTTAAGCTTTACAGCCGACTGATTGGTAAGAGGCTGAAAGCTTTCGTCAAGCTGATTGGTACGTTCGGCCGCTGCCGTACCTGTATAAATGGTCGATATGTTATAGTTCTCAGTTTCGCTATCGCGCAAGCTAAGCTTTTCACCATCGTTCATTTTAAAGATATATTTACCAGGCAGCAACTGCTTCGTCGAGTCGGCGTTACACCATGTTACGACGTGTGTGAGTCGGTCATAAGTTACATTGCTAAGAGGCACATCATTGTTTCCTTCTTCTGTAAGGGCATTGTCGCCTTGCATAGTAAACTGAATAGGAATAATGGTAAGCTCTTTTCTTGCTTTATTAACCACTACCTGGTAAAGGCCCTCGGTGGGAACAGTAAAGCCCTCGCCACCTTGTGTCAAACTATATGAGGTAGCATGAGCATTAGCAAGCTCTAGTTTAGAACCCATGCCATAGGTTTGAGGCTGCCCATCGGTATCGACAAACGATATCTGGAAACGGCCATCAGCCTTCAACCAAGCTCTGATGCTCAACATATTTTCATTGTCGCTCTCAACAGCCCTCAATCGTCCTGTTTCTATAGGCAAGGAGAACTCAGAAGAAGAGCCTGAAAGATAAATCCCCTGTGGGACATTTATCACTTCATCGTATGCAATATTATTTTCGCTGCACGCCATCACACTTAAAGCAAATAGCATTGCAACTATGTTTTTTACTTTTATCATAGCTATCAAATATTTTTTGGGTTACCAACCGTTATTTTGACTCCATTGCTTCAGTTTGAGCACTTCTGACTGCGGTATAGGATACCAATACATCTTGGGCTGGAATACTCGTTGCTCAACCTCAACAGGTGTATAGGTATATCCGCCCGTTTCCTTTTGCTCTGCACGCACACCCATGAGGGGTTTACCCAGTGTAGAAGAAGCTATCTTCCAACGACGAACATCCCAAGCGCGATGCTCTTCAAAAGCCAATTCTATACGGCGTTCATGCTGGATAAAGGTACGCATCTGTTCTTGTGAAAGGCCAGATGGGGTATCGGGCAAGAAAGCGCGGTTACGCACCTTGTTAAGATAGTAGGTAATATCAGCATTTGTAGGATCATACTCGTTCAAGGCCTCAGCATAATTAAGATAAATCTCGGCCAAACGGAAGAGCGGAACAACATGTCCGTTGCTGCTGCCACCAGTCTGTATATTAACATCTTCGTTAAGGTATTTACGCAAATAGTAGCCCGTTTTTGTAGCATTGGGGTTGGGTTGTGCATCAGCACCTCCTACATAAGTGGCAACTTTTTTCCCTTTAAACGATGCCGCATTCATTAAGATTGTAGCAGCTAAACGTGTATCTCTGTTGGCGAAAGGCTGTGCCGCTTTGGCAGGGTCGTTCCAATCAAAAGCAGTGCCATCCAGCATTTCATAGTCGTCAATCAAGTTTTGCGACGGGTTTGTGCCTCCCTTGCCACCAAAGCTTACAGGGAAATTGCTCTTCTCAAAGTCCGAATTAGAGTCGTATCTTCTTACAAAGATATACTCTTTGAACTGGAAATTGTTCTTAAACAAATTGCCATAAGAGGGAGCCAACTCATACTGGTTAAGGTCGATTACAGCCTTTGCTGCATCGGCAGCAAGTTTCCACTTAGCGGGATCAGAAGGTTTATTTGCTTCGTTTGTATCGCCAAATTCGAGATAAAGCGGACTGGCTGCATAAAGCAGCAATCGGCTCTTCAAGGCCAAAGCAGCACCCTTAGTAGCACGACCAAAGGCGTCGTTATCATTACGCCAGGGGGTAAGCTCAAGCGTTTCGGCAGCGATATCACACTCTTCAGCAATAAAATCAACTACCTGCTGCATTGTAGGACGCGGCATGTTTTCATAATTTTCATTGATGCTAAGCGTCGACTTAATAATAGGAACGGGGCCAAAACGCTTTAACAACTCAAAATAGAAATAGGCACGTAAGAAGTGGGCCTCAGCACGCCACATCTTGATGTCTTTCAAGCAGTTTTGATATTCTACTTGTTTGTCAGGGTCAAGACGTGAAATATCCAGGTTTACATGGTCTGAATTTTCCAGCAAGGTGCAACATTTAGCTATTCCTGCGAAATATCGGTTCCAGGTATCGTCAGGATTGTTCAAAGCATTCCATGAGCCATTATTAAATTTTTGTATGTCGGCAGTCTCAACTGCAAACTCGGCATCGTCAGTAGCTGAAGCTAACATAGCTCCATTTGAAAAACGATTCAGTCCATCAGGAAGCAACGAATAGGCATAGGTAAGATACTGCTTTGTTCGATTATACGAATCGAACGTAGCAGTTTTATCTATAAACGAATCTTCCTCACGGTCCAAGAAATCATTGCATGAACTGAGGGCGAAAGCGCCGCTAAACGCCGCTAAGATGAAAGTATATTTTAAAAACTTTGCGTTCATAGGATATAGTTCTTTAGTTAGAAAACGGTTAGAAAGCAAGTCTCAAGCCTACACTAACGGTACGCATGAGCGGATAGCTTAACAGGTTATCTTGCTCAGCATCGCCCAGCTTTCCGAGATGGTCGATTGTGAACAAATTGGTAGCATTTACATAGAAGTAAATATTGCTTAAGCGCACGGCCTGAGATACAGCAGCTGGCAGTTCATACCCCACCTGAACATCGCGTAACCTTAAGAAGCTGCCATTGCGACGCCAGAAGGTAGAAGTGCGATAGTTGTTACTGAAATCTACTGTTGACAGACGCGGATATGATGCATCGGTATTTGAAGGTGTCCAGCTATCAAAAGCGAGATTTGAGGCTGTTCCGTTATTTTGGAAAGAGTAAACACTGGCACCACTCAGATAAACATCGCGCTTAGCAACACCTTGGAAAACGAAGCTCAGATCAAAACCCTTATACTTAAGACCACCACTGAACATATAGTTCCAAGCGGGAACGGTTGAATTGCCTACAGGATGTGCATCATTTTCATTAATGACGTTATCGCAGTTATAATCTTTATACTTGATGTCGCCAGGTGCTACATGACCAAACTGAGGTTGAGGAAGACCAGCCTTTAATTTGCCTTCGCTATCAAAGTCGTCGGCAGTATAAAAACGTTCAGCTTCAAGCACTATAGGCTTCCATACCGAGTGACCTTTCTTATAAAGATAGTTTTCAGCCTTCACGTCTTCGCCTTGTTCTTTTACCTTGCTCATAGCATACCATGCTCCAGCCTCGGCATAATAGGTAATTTTGTCCTGTATCTTTCCTTGATAACGTGCCTTGAACTCGAAGCCATGATTTGTTACCTTACCCACATTCATCAGCGGCAATATGTTTCCATACGAAGCACCTACGATGCCAAGCACCTGAGCGTATGGAAGGGCGAGAATACCCGACTGGCTCTCGTTGAAGACATCAATATTTACTGATAAGCTTTTCCACAAAGTAGCATCAAGTCCTACGTTAAAGATATGTTTCTTCTCCCATGAGACAGAGGGGTTGGCCAGTGTTTTCTCAGAGAAGCCCGATGACTGCGAACTACCAGTTCCAAACAGATAACTACCCTTGCTACCATAAGCCTCATCAAAAATATATCGGGCTGATGTTTGGTTGTTACCAGTAAGACCATAAGAGGTACGAAGCTTCAAGAAATCGATACAAGATACCGACTTCATAAACGGTTCGTTGCTCATAACCCATGCTACCGAGGCTGCAGGGAAAACGCCAAAACGTTTACCACGAGCATAATTATTGGTTCCCATGTAAGATGCAACAATCTCGGCCACATATCGCTTATCAAAGTTGTAATTCAAACGGCCAGCAAAGTTTACATAGCACTCGTCATCGCGCACACCATATACACGATAACGATCGTTCATCATCATCATCATAGCGTGCACACCGTGCTTACTAAACTGACGCTGATAATCAATCTGTGCCTGTAAGTTTACACGTGTATCACTGGTTCTGAATCCTTCGCTCGATGTGAGCGCTGCATCTGAACCATATTGTGTATAGCTATAAACAGGTTCACCCTGGGCATCGACGCCCGACTGTGAAAGTGCATAACGTGCATAGTTACGCGACTTGGGTGAGGTCTCAGCCATAAAGTTATGATAGCCAAACATTACTTTCGCGCTTAATCCACGAACTAAGGCACTAAAATCATACTTCAAGCCAAATACCACCTGCATAGAGCGAGAGTTCTCTTTATTTAAACCGCGGTTTAACAAATTGGCCACAGGGTTTGTGTAAAGAGATGTTCCGCCTATGCTACCATCTGGGTTATAAACAGGAAACGCGTTGGGAGGAGTGCTCCAGATAGATTTCAGATAATCGCTGGCGCCACCGCCACCAGGTGTAGTTTTTTCGGCAAAGCTTACACTAGAATAGAGAAAAGCGTTAAAATAGCGTGTAATATCAACATCAAGATTGGCTCTGAAGTTATAACGAGCGTAGTCGACATTAGCATTTTCGCGCTTCTTCGAGTCGGTGCCACGATATAAACCACCATTATTCATCAGGCCTGCCATTACATAATAGTTTAAGCCATCACCTCCTCCACGGAACGACAGTTCACCCATCGTCAAGGGAGCCGTGCTTCTGTAAACTTGCTTTTTCCAGTTCACATTAGGATAGAGATAGCCATTGCTACCTGTTTCATAGGCCGTAAAGGCATCGGTATCGTATAGCGGCCTTTTGTTATCGTTTGTAAGAGCCTGGTTGTAAAGCTTAGCATAGTCGGCCGAATTCATAGGCGTATCCATAACCGTAGGCATCTGTATGCCCGTTTGCATACGGAAACCTATCTTAGGTGCCGAACGATAACCTTTCTTAGTGGTTATTAACAACACGCCATTAGCACCTCTTGAACCATAAATGGCCAAGGCAGCAGCATCTTTTAACAATGACACCGACTCGATTTCTTCTGAGGAAAGATTGTCTAACGGAGCCTCAAAGCCATCAACGAAAATAAGCATTTTCTGATTGCTATTGAAAGAGCTCACGCCACGTGTGAACATATTTTCCATATAAAAGTCGTAACCAGGCTCTCCCGATTTCTGCAAAATCGATAGTCCTGGGAGCATACCTTTTAATGAATTTCCCACGGTTGGCGATGTTATCTCCATCAGTCTATCGCCCTTTACTGTAGAAATGGCTTGCGATTGTGCCCACGAAGATTGTTCTCCGTAAGCTATCTGTACTGCTGTAGTGTCAGTGACATCTTGTGCGTTTACTGGCGAACAGAGCTGCACGAGAGCACATCCTATAATAAAATATCTATATTTCATTGTTCTATCTTTTTACGTTAAGGTTCACTTTATATTACCATCCAGGATTTTGAACGAGATAACCCTTGTTCACTTCTGACTGGTCAATGGCATACAAGTAGCAGTTATCATTCCAGAAACGATTTTCAAACACATAGGGGGTGTAATGAACATGGGTTTTATTACCATCTATCGAATGAATCTTTAAGCCATAGAACTTACCTTGCATCACCCCTTCATCACCAGCAATAAGCCATCTTCTGATATCCCAGAAACGATGATCTTCAAATGCCAACTCAACCGAACGCTCGTTGCGAAGCTTTGTACGGAAGGCTTCTTGGCTCATACCAGCTGGAAAAGCGGGCATACCAGCGCGTTCACGAACAATGCTTACTGCATCGTAGGCCTCCTGTGGAGGTGCACTGTAATATTCGTTCAGAGCCTCAGCATAATTCAGATAAAGTTCGGCCATACGAAACACAGGCCACTGCACGTTGGTCTTATTGCTACCATTAACATGCAAGATGCGGGGCACCCACTTATGAAGCAGATGGGCAGTACGATCCATGGGCGACTTTTCAGAACCGCCATCGAGGAAATTGATGAACGGTATTTCATCATTCCAACTACTGCTATGATAAGCTACCGTTTGCTTAAAGCGTGGGTCTAAACTATTATAAATAGCTATCAAATCGTCGCCACCATTCATATCCCAATCGGCAGGTTCACCATTAGAACGCTTCTCATAGTGCTTAACGAAATTGAAGGTAACATACAATCCTGCATCGCCCCAAGCCTTGTTCATAGCCCAGGTGGGAAGGTTTGCAACCAAAGGACGACTTGTTGTCTTGAAACCTCTGTATTTCATATTACCCAAAATAATTTCCTCATTATCAGGTGTGGTCCATACATATTCATAGTCGGTTTCAGGATTACCCGTATTATATATCTTATAATGTCCTGAATTTACAGCTGCATCAATAGCCTCTTTGGCAGCATCGGCAGCCTTCTTCCAACGTTCTTTGTCATAATTGCCATAACCTATCAGTTCTTCATTACCAGGCAACGGCATATAAGGTTTGTTCGTATTAAACAACGGACTTGCTGCATACAGCAGTACCCTTGCTTTCAGAGCTAAAGCAGCAATACGTGTAGCACGGCCTAACTTAGCGTTATCGGTGTAATAATCGGGCAAATAATGCGTGGCACGATCACAATCGACAAGAATCGAGTCAATACAATCAGAGAAACTGTTACGCTTACGCTCAGAGAAGTCGTTCGGAGCAATAACCTCTCGTACAATTGGCATACCTCCATAACGATATACACCCTCCCATAACAACATAGCTCTCATAAAATAGGCCTCGCCCGTAGCACGCTTATTAAAATCAGGATCGCCCTCATCATAGGGCACATCATTAATACGATTTAAGATAAGGTTTGCCACACGTGTGGTGTGATTGCGCAAATAGAAGCGGCAATCTTCATCCCACGAAAAGCTACTATTGGTATGGTTGCCTGCGTTCCATGCAGCATTGCCCATAGCCCACGTACCTACGTCTTCGCCTTCATCACAAGCCGAAGCCAACGTAGAAGAAGATAACAGTCGGCGGTCAGTATTTGTACTGCTCATACAAAAGCCGTAGGGCATTCCTTCAGCATAGAGCGTGGTTAATAGTTTTTCGGCATCTGCACGCGTAGAGAACACCTCGTCTTCGCCGTAGTCGACAGAAGGCGGTGTTTCTAAAAAATCGGAACAAGACACCATAAAGAAAGGAGTCAATGCCCATGCTATATATTTAAGTTTTGTTTTCATACAGAAGGTTTTTTAGAATTGAATGTTTAAACCAATATTATAGATTTTTTGCAACGGATAAGTATTAATCTCAGTGTTACCTCCCTTTGAAGGAGCCTCTGGGTCAAGATCAATCACATTAGTCCATGTAAACAAGTTTGTACCACTTACATAGAGACGCAAACTCTCTAAACCTAATGCCTTGAGTTGGTTCTTACGAAGAGTATAACCAATTTCTACATTCTTTAAGCGCAAATACCTAGCATTGCGTATCCAGAAGTTTGAATCTTGATAGTTGTTATCAGTGTCTCGCGAGGGGCTCATCGACAAACGCGGGAAGTTGATAGGTTCACCATTTTCATAACGTTCCTGTGTCCAGCGCTCTAAGATCAAGGTCTTTGCACTATTATGAGCATTGATAAATGGCCATAATGCACGACCGAAATACTTAATAGACACGTGATCGGCACCCTGGAAGAGAGCTGAGAAGTCGAAACCACGCCAACTGCCACCAAACGAGAAGCCGTATATAATTTCAGGTGTGGGCGAATAGCCTATTGGCACCATATCATACATATCAATCTTTCCGTCTTTATTAACATCAACATAGCGCATATCACCAGGCTGCAAACGGTTGTTGTTCCAGCTGCTAACAGGGCGATCTAACGCATTAATCTCTTCCCATGAATTGTAGAAACCATCAAAAAGCAGACCGTAAAACTGACCAACGCGTCGGCCAGTACGCATTTGGTAAGCATATTTTTCAGGCACTTCATCTTGGAACAAAATTTTGTTACGTGCAAACGAATAGTTGAAACGTCCCCAATAGTTGAAGTCGCGTATCTTGTTACGATAGTTGATATCAAACTCAAAGCCCGAATTTTCCATTTCACCCATATTATAAGCTGGCAAAGTGGCACCAATCAGCATAGGCGCACTGTTTCTATTTGACAGAATGTTGTTGCGACGCTCTTTAAAGTAATCGAACGATACCGTAAGATGATTCTTAAAGAAGTTTACATCAACACCCAAGTTTAGTTTACGTGCTTTTTCCCACGTAAGCAGCGGGTTTCCCAAACGTTTCTCGGCAACCATTTGTGAGTAGACGGGGTTTGAAGACGAACCAAAGTTATAGCCTGACAAGGTGCCACTGGTATTACCATAAACCGAAGGAAGATACAAGAAGCGGTCGCCACCAATCTTATCGTTACCCACCTCACCATAAGTAGCTCTAAACTTCATGTAAACGAGATAATCGTTTTTGGGGAAGAAGGGTTCTTCACTAAGTACCCATCCTGCCGACACAGCGGGAAAGAAACCAAAACGACGTCCTTTGGCAAAGTTCTCAGTGCCGTTATAACCCATATTAAATTCGGCTAAATAGCGGTTGGCATAACCATAGGTTACACGCCCCACGATACCTTGGTAGGCATTGGGCACATGGTAAGCCAAACTAGGAGCATAATATTTGCTTTGGTTATAGAGCAAGAGGGCTGTGGTCTCATGCTTGCCAAATTTTTGATTATAATGAAGTCCGGCTTCAAAATAAACTTTACGATTCTTACTATATTCAAAACCTCCACCCCAGGTATCGCCTTCATTTTGTGGAATGAGAACAATCTCGTTGGGATTTTCGGGGTCTCTCTTTGGCACAAAAGTCTGCATCTTCTTTATTGACAGACGCTTACTATTGTAGTAGCTATCATAAGAGGTACTGGCATGAATAGACAAGCCTTTCAGCAGCAAACGCGAAAGGTCATATTCGAAACGCAAAGTGGTATTAATAGTGTTAGCGTTAATATCGTGATAACCATTATTCAACAATGCTTGCCAGGGATTTTCGTCATCAATAGTATTTTCAAGACGAACCAGTTTTCCATCTACCATGCCAGGGGTACCTAACGGTGTAGCC
>CAKQFW010000073.1 GCA_934230965.1 uncultured Prevotella sp. | reverse complement strand
TAACCTATGCCCCTTCAACAAGGTAAAGGTGGTGATTATAGGGCAAGACCCCTATCACGAGCCCGGACAGGCACAGGGCCTGAGCTTCTCGGTAAACGATGGTGTGCCCTTTCCGCCATCGCTCATCAACATTTTTAAAGAGATAAATAACGACCTGGGCACCCCCATGCCCACCTCGGGCAACCTAACGCGCTGGGCCGAGCAAGGTGTGTTGCTGCTGAACGCCACCCTTACGGTGCGCGCCCACCAGGCTGCCAGCCACCAGCGCAAGGGCTGGGAGCAGTTTACCGATGCCGCCATACGCGCCTTGAACGCTGGTCGCGAGCACATGGTGTTCATCTTGTGGGGCGGCTATGCACGGTCGAAGGCGGGGCTTATCGACCCCCGAAAGCACCTCGTGCTGCAGTCGGTACACCCCTCTCCCCTCTCGGCCAACCGTGGCGGATGGTTTGGCAACCACCACTTCTCGCTGTGCAACCGCTATCTGGCCGAGCACGGCATAGCGCCCATAAACTGGTAACCCCGCTTTTTAAACATACAAACAGACATTATGATTATTGAGATAGACAACGTGTTGGTATCGACCGACATCTTTACCGAATATTTTTGTTGCGACCTTGACGCCTGCAAGGGCATTTGCTGTGTTGAAGGCGATGCCGGAGCCCCCGTCACCATCGACGAGATTGCGGGCATAGAAGACGCCATCGACACCGTGTGGGACGACCTGTCGGCCACGGCACAAGCCGTGATTGACAAGCAAGGCGTGGCCTATACCGACCGCGATGGCGACCTGGTAACCAGTATTGTGGGCGGAAAAGATTGTGTGTTTACCTGTTACGAAAAGGGTTGCTGCCTGTGCGCCCTTGAGCGTGCCTGGCGTGCTGGCAAGACGGCCTTCTGCAAACCCATCAGCTGCGCCCTCTACCCCATTCGTGAAAAGAAATTGTCAAACGGCATGGTGGCCCTCAACTATAACCGTTGGGACGTGTGCCACGATGCTGTAAAGAAAGGAAACGAGCTGCGTTTGCCCGTATATCGTTTCCTGCGCGACCCCTTGGTGCGCCGCTTTGGCGAAGATTTTTACCAACAGCTGTGCGACGCCGCTCAGCTTTTAGCCTCTGAGGCTGGCGTCGATGCATCGCCCTCAGAGGGATAAAACTGTGCCACGGCCTCGGCCAACTGGCGTGCTTGCAAGCGGGCACCACGGCTCATGCGCAAGCGATAGTTATACACCGTTTGTATTGAATAGTGCAAGAAGGCCGCTATGCTGGGCACATCGGTAATGCCGATGCTTACCAAGGCATAGATGCGCTGTTCGGGTGTAAGGGTTTGTGGGGCCGCCAATTGTTGCTGACATTCGGGCAACATCAAGAGGTTAAGCCGCTCTAAAAAGTCGGGATGACTGGAGAGGAAGGCTACGTCGAAGTGGTGGTAGAAGTCGGTGAGATATTTATCTGTATTGCCACCTGCTGCCAGTTCGCGGCGCGCCTTATCCACCTTTCCTGCCGTGATAAGGTTGAACACCACCTTGTTAAACGCCTTCACATCGTTGATATATTTTGTTACCAACATATACACATCCATAAAGTTGCGGTTGCGCTGTTCTATCTCTTCAGACAGGCGCTGGTTGCTCTCGCGCAACTGCTCTTGCATGCCCTTTTCATTATCAATCATCTCGCGCAGCTGGTTGTTCATGCCCTTCATGGTCACCAACATACGCTTTTGTTTGCCATCGCGCTTGCGTATGCTCCACACCATGCCCAGGGCCGTAAGCACGGCTCCTATCAGCAACACAATAACGGTGAGCAGCAAGCCATTGGTGGTTTCCATCTTGCGTTCATAGCCCTCGGCTATCGACGAGTGTATGCGCACCATCATCAGGCTGCGCGCCGAGTCTTTATACGTGTTAATGTTTTCGCTACACACACGCGCATAGACGGCGGCACGGTGACTAGCCTTGTCGAGATAGGGCTGGCGCAAGAGGTACAGCAGCGAGGCGGCATCATGTATGCAGCACTGCACATCGTCTAAGGCCGACTGTATGAGATAGTGGCATGCCTCCTCGCCTTCTTTCTTTTCGGCTAAGCAGCACGACAGAGCGATGCCTAACATAGCCGTCTGTGGTGAGGGACGTTTCGATTGCAGCAAGAAGCGCTGCAGCTGTGGCACCAACGACGCATCGTGCGTAAACTGGGCAGCATAATAGCATGCTTGCCAACCATTGCGCGGTAAATATTGCAGATAGGGTTTCCACAAGCTGTCGGCAATTGATGAACGCACCAAGAGCCCCATGTCGGTGAAGCGCGCCACATAGCGCGCATTATACTCGAGATGTGCCAAGGCCAAGTTTTCGCGCACGATACCCCTATATTGCGATATGGGCCCCATCGCATCGAGGCTGTCGGCAGCTTTCGCGCGGTCGCCACGCGACACCAGTGCCATGATGTTCATGCAACGTGCCAGGGCCAGTTGCTGGGTCATTCGGCCACTGCTTGCCACCCTCATACAACGCTTGGCATAGGCGAGTGCTGAGTCGGAATTAAACTTCAGGTATTCGTTAAACAAGCGTTGGTTATACTTAAACAAAGCATCATAAGAAGTATATTCGCCCAACGCCATCTTTGCGGTGTTTATCTCGGCCTCTCGCTTCTTTATATACTGATCGCGTTTGGCGATAGCAGCATCAAGCTGCCGAAAGTCTTTTTCCAGCATACCACTATGGGCCGAGGCAAAGGTTGTCGCGGCAAAAAGAAGAAACAAAAGAAGCGTCAGCCGACGCGCAAGATGTATCATGTTGTAGTTATATTCAGTATCCTATCCATTAAGGCAGGAGGTATTTGGGTCTTTATTCTTATAGTTTAGAATGAGAATGTATTGTAAGATTGAGAACATGTAAATGCCCCATCATCAACCATTTTGCAAATATAGTAATTATTTTTTTGACCTCCAATTATATAACTCAAAAAAACATAAAAGCGCCCTACATAGGAAAAGGCATGACAATTGTCACTTTTACCTATGTAGGGCGCTGTAGTATTGCTGCTTATTCTAAGCAATAGTCAAGGTCTTTCTCTATCTGTTCGCGGTCCATGTGCTGACCTATGAACACCAGTTTCTGCATGCGGTCGCCATACTGGTCGTCCCAGTCGCGTAAGATGGCGGGGTTCTGCTGCTTAAACTTCTCGAGCTCGTCGGCGGGCATGGTGGCATACCACTGTCCGGCATTGCGCATCTGCACCTGCTTGCCAGCCTGTTCAAACACATAGCAGTAGTCTTCTTCGCCTTTAAAGTAGCACAGGCCCTTGCAGCGCACCACGCTCTTGGGCCACTTCTTGGCTACGATATAGTCGAACTTGTTCATGTCGAGCGGCTTGCGACGCTTCCACACAAAGGTGCTGATGCCATACTCTAAGGCCTCGCCCGACTCTTCGTTCTCCAGCCCATGGTGGTGATGATGGTGATGGCCGTGATGCTCTTCATGGTCATCGTCATGGTCATGGTCGTCATCGTGGTCATCGTCGTGGTCATGGCCGTCATGCTCATGATGGTGCTCATCTTCATCATGGTCGTCATCATGGTCGTCAAAGGCTTCGCCCTCTACGGCCTCAATCCATCGTGCCGAGGTGGCCACCTTTTCAAAGTTGAAGGTGCTGGTGTTGATAAGTGTGTTGAGGTCGACATCGCAGAAGTCGCAAGGCACAATGTCGGCGTGCGGCTGTATCTCGTGCAAGATGGCGGTGATGCGTGCCAACTCGTCGGGGGTAACCATCGACGCCTTGTTCAGCAATATCTTGTTGCAGAACTCTACCTGTTGTATCACGAGGCTGGCCAAATCGTCTTCGCCAATGTCTTGACGCACAAGGTCGTTGCCCTCGGCAAACTCGTCGCGCAAGCGCAAGGCGTCGCACACCGTAACAATGGCATCGAGCTTAGCTATGCCCTTGATGGCGAGGTTAGGGTACATCTGCGGATATACGCTGATGGTTTGTGCAATGGGGGCGGGCTCGCAAATGCCGCTGGCCTCAATCACAATATAGTCGAAACGCTGTTGCGATACCAGGTCGCTAAGCTGCTGCACGAGGTCCATCTTTAGGGTGCAGCAGATGCATCCGTTTTGCAGAGGCACGAGGCTGTCGTCGCCCTCGCCCACGATGCCACCCTTCTCAATAAGGTCGGCATCGATGTTTACCTCGCCAATGTCGTTTACAATCACGGCAAAGCGTATGCCTTTCTCGTTAGCCAATATACGGTTTAGCAGTGTTGTCTTTCCGCTTCCCAAATAGCCCGTAAGCAGAAGAACGGGCGTAACTTTCATTTCCATAACAAATATATTTGTTCTTCTTGTTGATATCGTTGCTGTAGCGGGTTACCCGAAGAGGTCGGGCTGCCCCACATTGCTCTCATATATATTGCGGCCCAGGTGCTCGTAGGCCAGCGGCGTAACCATGCGTCCGCGTGGCGTACGCTTGATAAAGCCCTCCATAATGAGGTAGGGTTCATACACCTCTTCAACGGTGCCCGCATCTTCGCCTATGGCCGTGGCAATGGTGCTCACGCCCACAGGGCCACCGCGAAACTTATCAATGATGGTGAGCAATATCTTGTTGTCAATCTCGTCGAGGCCATACTGGTCGATGTTTAGGGCCGAGAGCGACACGCTGGCTATCTTATGGTCTATGCGTCCGCTGCCGCGCACCTGCGCAAAGTCGCGCACACGGCGCAACAAGGCATTGGCAATACGAGGCGTGCCACGGCTGCGGCGCGCTATCTCTATGGCGGCATCGTCGTCGATGGGCACCTTCAGGATGGCGGCCGAACGGCGTATGATGCGCATCAGGGTGTCGGGGTCGTAATATTCGAGATGAAGGTTGATGCCAAAGCGAGCGCGCAACGGGGCTGTGAGCAGTCCGCTGCGGGTGGTGGCGCCAACAAGGGTGAAGGGGTTGAGGTCGATTTGTATCGAGCGGGCCGATGGGCCCTTGTCAATCATAATATCGATACGATAATCTTCCATGGCCGAGTAGAGATACTCTTCTACTACGGGCGAGAGGCGGTGTATCTCGTCGATAAACAGCACGTCGCGCGGCTCGAGCGAGGTAAGGATGCCAGCCAGGTCGCCAGGCTTATCGAGCACAGGGCCGCTGGTAAGCTTAAAGCCTACGCCCAGCTCGTTGGCAATAATGTTGCTCAACGTGGTTTTGCCCAAGCCTGGAGGGCCGTGCAGCAAGGTGTGGTCGAGGGGCTCGCCACGATATTTGGCGGCCTCAACAAACACCTCAAGGTTTTCTACCACTTTCTGCTGTCCGCTGAAGTCGTCAAAGCGTAGGGGGCGCAAGGCGTTCTCAAAGTCGCGCTCGCCGCTCATCGTCTGTTCTTGTCTTATATCAAAATTGTCTGCCATTATCTTATACAGTCATAGTAGTGACATGCAAACTTACTAAAAATAATTGGAATAACGGCTATGGGTTATATATTTTTCGTTGGCACAAGGGCGCGTAGTGAGAAGGGGGAACGTTACTTCAACTGCATGGCAGCAATCTCGCCACGAATATAGCTCACGAAGGCATCGTCGCCCAGCACCTCGATATCGCGATACAGGCCCAACACAAAACGGCCTATGCCCAGATAGCTGGCCATGTCGGCCTCAAAATGCCAACAGGGGGTAGCGGCATCGGGCACAGCCGACACATAGGGCTCGGCAGCGGGATACTCTTCTATCAACAGGTTTCGGGCCAACTGCCCCATGCGCATCGACACATGTAGGCGCTGCTCGCTGCTGAACATGAAGATGTCGGTAAACACTTGTTTGTGCTCTTTCTCGGCTATCCAGGGCACATCCATCAGCTGCACATTGCCTATGCGAGCCAACTTAAACGTCTTATTGGTGTGTGAAGATATCTCATGGCAACGTATGTCGAGGCCGCCATTGAGAAAGAGGAAGGGCTCGACAATGCGGTCGCTCACCGTGTGGCTGTGCGGCGACGAGTAGGCTTGCAGCGTACACATACAGCGGCGCCCCATAGCCTCTTTCAGCACAGCGGCATTATGGTTTATCTGCGACAGCACCTCGGGCTGGCGCACGTCGGCCACATTATATTGGCGCACCAGCTTCTGGCGGATGCTCTGTGCGTAGTGGTCGTGCACATCGGCATCTTGCAGTTGGCTTAGTATGTACACCGCCTCATCGCGACTGATGGCCATGTTCTCGTGCAACTTGCGAAAGAACGAGGTAGAACGGTCTAAACGATAAGAGAAGCCATGCTTGAGCAACGTGAAGCCACAGAAGCGCAGATACTCAAAATAATTGTACAGGTTGCGACGGGTGATGCCCAAACGGTCGGCCATCTCCTGTGCTGTATAGTTTTTATTATCGGTAAGTAGCAGTATCAGTTCAAGCTCTTTACCATATTTTCCATTTCGCATGAACCACAGAAATCACAAAGGCAAAGCCCCATTATGAATTATGAATTGTGAATTATGAATTACTCTTCAAACGGCAGCATAGGCTCACCACCCAACAGGTTATACGACTTGCGATGATAGGGTGAGACGCCATGCAGACGTATGCCCTCGCGATGAGCATGCGTAGGATAGCCCTTGTTCTTCTGCCAGTCGTAGTAAGGATATTGGGTGGCAAGAACGTTCATATAATCGTCGCGGAAGGTCTTGGCCAAGATGCTGGCGGCCGCAATGGCCTGATACTTGCCATCGCCCTTCACAATAGTGGCGTAGGGCACATCGTGGTAAGGCGTAAAGCGGTTGCCATCAACAATGATGGCTTCAGGGCGCACCTGCAGTTGGTCGAGGGCGCGGTGCATGGCCAAGAAGCTGGCGTTCAGGATGTTTATCTTATCTATTTCTTCGGGCGTAACCACGCCTATGGCCCACGCCACAGCATCGCGCACAATATCGTTGCGCAAAGCGTAGCGTCGCTTCTCGGTCAACTGTTTCGAGTCGTTCAGCAGCGGGTTATCATAGCCTTTGGGCAATATCACGGCGGCGGCATACACGCTACCCGCCAAGCAGCCTCGGCCCGCCTCGTCGCATCCCGCCTCTATCTTTCCTTCAAAATAATGTGGCAACAGCATATTGGTTAATCTTTAATGGTCAATCTATTTAAAACCTATTCATCGTAACACGTAATCTGTACGAAACGTATGATGAATGATGTATCAAGAATTTAACAAGGCAAAGCCTCATTATGAATTACGAATTATGAATTCAACAAAGCAAAGCCCCATTATGAATTATGAATTACGAATTATGAATTCAACAAAGCAAAGCCCCATTATGAATTACGAATTATGAATTATTATCGTTCTTTCCTATTAAACGTAACAACGGCTGTTTTGTTGTGTTGCGTATCTATAAAAGAGAAAAGAGATGTAAACAGCAAGGAAAAAACTATACCCTTTCGGGTGCAATATAAGATATTTTCATTATATTTGCACCCGAAAGGGTATAATTATTCGTCATACAGACATATCATCACAATTATCATTATAATATATGGACACATCGTTATCTGACTTTGTAAAAGAGCGCCGCAAGCAGCTCAACCTCACCCAAACTGATTTGGCCGAGAAGTCGGGCGTAGGCCTACGTTTCGTGCGCGAGCTGGAACAAGGCAAACAAACCCTGCGCATGGACAAAATAAACCAAGTGCTGGCACTGTTTGGACATGAGGTGGGAGCCGTGCCCACCACCATGCAGTAGTATCTCATCCACATAACCCCTTATAAGATGAAAAGAGCAAGAATATATATGTATGACTGCTATGCAGGCATACTGACAGAGGATGAAAATGGGTTTACCTTTGCATACGATGCCCAATATCTTCAGCACAACGAAGCCGAAGCCATTAGCCTCACCCTACCCTTACGCGAAGAACCTTATACTGACAAGGTATTGTTTCCGTTCTTCGACGGACTTATTCCTGAAGGATGGCTACTGGACATTGCCGAGCGCAGTTGGAAAATAAACCAACGCGACCGCATGTCATTATTGCTGGCGTGCTGTAAAGATTGTATCGGTGCCGTGAGCGTGATACCTGATAATGTTGAACAACACTCATGAAATAACTGCCACTATGGAGAAATGTCTCTACTGCTATAAACCCCTAAAGCCAGGACAAACCGATTTTCATCCTGCTTGTGCACGAAAACTGTTCGGAAAGAAAGATGCACCCGTATTGCCATATACCCGAGCCGAGATTGCAGATCTGGCAAAACAGGTGATACGGGCACAAACCACACTCACGGGCGTGCAAGCCAAACTGTCGCTCGACATCAACCCTGGCGAACGAAACGAGCCCGCACGCTTTACTATCGTAGGACTGTGGGGACGCTTTATCCTTAAACCTCAAACCGAGGTTTACCGCTCGCTGCCCGAGCTGGAAGACCTCACCATGCACATGGCCGAAGCGGCAAAGATTGCAGTTGTGCCACACTCGCTCATTCGCTTTGCTGATGGCGAACTGTGCTACATCACCCGACGCATTGACCGCGAAGCCGATGGCCGAAAAATTGCTATGGAAGATATGTGCCAACTGTCTGAACGTCTGACCGAATATAAATATAAAGGTTCATACGAACAGGTTGCCAAGCTGATAAAAAAATATTCGGCCATGCCACAACTTGACCTTGTTAACTTTTGGGAGGTAGTGGTATTTTCATGGATTACGGGCAATGCCGACATGCACCTTAAAAACTTCTCGCTCTACCATACCGCGCTGGGGCATTGCCTCACACCCGCCTACGACCTCTTATCAACAGCCATCGTCATGCCTGAAGATAAAGAAGAACTGGCACTGACATTGAACGGTAAGAAAAGCCGACTGGCACGCCACGACTTTGAGAAGGCCCTTCTTGGCTCGGGCATCAACGAGAAGGTGGTAGAAAACATTGCAAAAAAGTTTCGTAAGGCGCTCATCAAGTGGCTTGACCTTATTGACCAATCATTCCTTCCCGACGACTTCAAGAAACAATACAAACGATTGGTCATTAAGCGCATGGTATTGCTCAAATAAGACAACAACAGTGAACAAACAAGCGTTGGCCTCTGAGAAGCAATAAAAGCAATTATACCCTTTCGGGTGCAATATAAGATGTTTTCATTATATTTACACCCGAAAGGGTATATTTTATCTTTTCCATTGTTTCACTATCTATCAACGATGAACTGACGGGCGGATATACTATATTATTCTTAGGACGCTGGACAAACGTATCAGATGCCATCAATCTGGAAGTTTTCCTCTCGTTTTTCAAAAAACGAGAGGAGAACAAAACCTTATCTAAATATATTTTGTATATTTGCAACCTAAATAATCAACAACTGACGTGTAACCAACAATAAAACTATGAATATTAAACAATTATTTCTGTTATCAACTTTATGCTTGACAATGGGTGCCACACAGGCTCCTGCGCAAGGATTTCTGAATAAGTTGAAGAATAAAGGCGCAAAACTTGTAAAACAGGCTATGCCCGACCCTGTAAAAGAAGTGGTAAACACAGTGGAGGAG
>CAKQFW010000072.1 GCA_934230965.1 uncultured Prevotella sp. | reverse complement strand
ATACAATATCTTCGGGGAATATTACGCCACCGTTTTCAGCGCCAAAGGCATCCCACGACAAGTTTAACTTGCCCTCAGAGGGGATTGACAAGATAGGTCGGATACCAACATTTTCGGGTATATCAAGGCCCACCCATGTATGGACAGCAGCTTCTGCACTTGAGCCATCATCGTTATAAGCGGTTATATAGTAGTAACACATACCCGCTTTGGTCATAGTGTTATCAACATAAGTATATTCTTCACCAGGTTTCACATCGGTGCAGTAGTCTACATGTTGCCCTTGGCGACTAATCCTTACGCCCTTTAGGTTGGTAAGAGGTTGCCCACTGGCAGTGGTGGCAGGCGCCACGAACTTTATCGTGGCCTCAAGTTTAGCGGTAGGATCATGGGTGATGCTACTAATGGTAACAGGTGCCGGAGCCATTGACTTGACAGCCGAATTGCATATAAATTTGTTAAGATACAGGCTATTGGCGCCCGCCTCGCTGGTGGCATGAAGACCTATATAATAGTAGGCACTTTCTTTTGGCGATATTGTAACCCTTAACACTTGATCAGAGCCAGCGGGAACAACGGTTTCGGGCAACGCTGTCTCGGTCATATACTCAGCAGCGGGAGCGGTTCCCCAATTAATGGCCAGCTTATGTTTGCCAGGCGTAGAATGATGTACCGTATACTCGACAACATACGAATAACCAGCATACATAGCAAGGGCCGGCGATATAAACCAGTCGTCGGCCTTGTTCTTATCGACATACAATTGCACCGCATTGTCTGCATAGGTCCACGTTTCTTTCATGAAAGTGCCCTGATCAACGGCATCGTTGTTGGCATCGATAACGGTGAAGAGGTCAAACTCGCCCTTGTCACCGAAGATTGTGCCAATTGGCGGCGTGAAATATTGTGCGCCAGCCTTGGCAGGGCTTGCCTTCAGCGTCATCTTTTCAGCTGAGGCCATTGGGGCCATCTGAAGCGTTTTACTGAGCTTCTCACTAATAGTAACATTGCTTAGCACCTTCTCAAGGGTGCCCTTGCCTTTGTGTTGATTGTTAACAGTCTGTGCGCCCAAGGGTGAAGAAACGAGTAAAGCTCCTCCCAAAAGCGTGTAGAGTAATTTTTTATTCATAAGCATATTATTTAGAAAAAGTTTTTTTATTCTTTATCTTCTACAAAGATAGTGCAAATCGAGTGCAAAACATCAAGCTGGCTTGAATGTTTTGCCGAGATGCAGCCTATCTTCTACAAAGGTATCTATTTTTATAATATGGAGCAACATTTACCCCCCCCCGAGCCTCTAAACATTAAATAAAAATTAACACAAACACAGTATTATTGTCAAGAATAATACGAAAAGCAACTATCTATATACGATCTATATACTATCAATACACTATCTTTATATTATCTATCACTATCTTTATACAAAAACCGTCGCCAAAGGTTATAGTTACCTGCTACCTTTAGCGACGGTTCATCACATTATTTCACCACCACCTTCTTCACCGTGCCATTGCTCAGATGCACGATGTTTAGGCCCTTTTGTGGCTGAGCCAAGCGTGTACCATCAATGGTATAATAGCCCAATACAGCGTGCGTGGTGCGAGCTTGGTTGGCATTACCAAGCGCATTATTATCGGTTACGCCCTTGATGCCCAACGCCTGAACATCGGCATAGGCAAAGCCCATGACGGTGGCACGAGCGCTACCCGTATTGGTAATGCATACGCCCGCCAGCGTCTTCGCCTTCTCTACCACGATGCTGTTCTCGAAGAGACAGAAATGGTTATCGGTGCTTAGGCCATCGTTCAACATATAGATACGTCCGAGACCCGACATTGCCTCATCGCCCGTGGGGGTACGCACCGACCAGTCGGGCACCAAAAACGTTTCGCCACTGTCTTTACTGCCATCGCTATACACGGGTTCGGCCTTTAGCATGCTGCTGCCGTTGGCACTGGTTGAGAGGATGAACAGCTCGTTTGTGGTAACAGGTTCGGCAAACATCAGGGTGGCAGAGGCATTGGCCGAAAGCACCAAGGCATTGTTGGCAGCATAGTCGGCCAATTGATAGCTTACGCCCGATGGGCTTTGCACCTTACCATTGGCGGGCAGACCACCTTCCGTCTTCACGTCCACCGAGTAATAAGTATTGCCCGACATATCTATCGAGCCCGACATGTGCGATTGAGAAGGCAAGGCCTCTACCACTACATCATCAGTAAAGCCCGTCGTTACACCAAGCGAGCGCGTGTCGGTGCGCGGGTATTGGGGCAGAAGTTGCCTATCCATAAAGCGCAGACGCTTGCGTATAAACTGCTTCAGATAGGTCACTTCGTCATCGTAACTATTGCCTACATAGGCGTTAGGCCACACATATCGGCCAAACATGCCCCACGCTTCTTCGTTACGAGCCATAGCGCCGCCGCTGGTTAGCCGCGTCGTCATCGAGTCAATCTTCGCCTCAATATTCTCGTTGCTATAAGCGCCCTGGCGATATTGTGCCCAGCGCGCCTTCAGTTCTTCTTGATAGGCGGGGTCGTCGAGCAAGCGTTTCCACCAGAAGGGCACCAGTTGCGCATCTTCCGAGCGGCTGTTAAAGTCATATTGCCACAGGTTGGTGCTGGCACCATTGTTATAGTTGGCATTGCCGTAAGCAATGTTAAAGTCCCACAGCGTGGTTTTCCATCGGCTATCCAGCCCCTCGTTCTTGGCGCGCGTCTCGCTATATTTATACATGTGCGAGCTCAAGCGATAGCCATCAATGTTATACGAAAACTCGGTGCTAAGCATATAGTCGATAAACGATGTTACGTCGATATACTTGCGATAGCCCGTGGTGGGGTCTTTATAATTGTCAGAGGCGAAGCAGTCTTCCATATCATCAATCGACTTCTGTATGGCTTTCTCTGTGCCTTCGGGCAAGTCGGCAAAGTCGTCATACTCGGGGTCGTCATACTGATAAGTGATGTTATAGCTGTTATTAAACTGCCCATCCTTGCCATACGGATGATACTTTGAGCGATAATAATGCTCTTCATCATCGCGGTCAATCTCTACACGCCAGTCGCCTGTCAGGTCGCCACCATCTTCGCCTGGATCGTGCAGGTTCAGGCGTTGCTTACCTTTTCCCGGGCGCTCGGTCAGTATGTAGATGCCATAATACTTGCCATCGAGCACCACCTCGCAATGGCGCGACGTGGGCACCCAATCGAAATAAGGGCGACCCAGCTCAAAGGTCAGCACATCGCGCACCATACTTTTATCAGAGAAGGGCGCCAGCAGCACCCAGTCGTTGTCTTTTCCCAGGCCCAGCAGTTTCACTTTTACCTTCTTTCCGCCCTCTTCCAGCGGTTTCGCAATAGTTTTAAAGCCGTAGGGTTTCTTGTCAGAAGAGTTGAACGACGAGTTACCACGATACTTAATGCTGATGTACCCCTCATAGTCGACCTTCTGGTCAGGATGGGCTGTGAGGTCGGCATAGTTAGTTTTTCCCTCACCGTTATCAATAATCTTTATCTTGGCGGTGATACGGTCTTCGCGCTGTATCATCTTGCCATCAACATTAATAAACACGATGGGTAGATTAGTTTCGGTAAACTTCACCGAAGCATTACGAGTGGGCGGATAATTGTCGGCCCGCTGTGCACACACGCTTGTAAGGCTGAGCATGGCGCACATTAATGTGCAAAAACGTTTCATAAATGTGTGATATTGGTTATGGTTTAGTGTTATATTTAGTGTAAATATTGTAATGTAAGTATTATAATGTAATCGTGATTGTGTGATTGTGTGAAAATGTGTGTATAGTAATGATTAAGGTTTTGTGCTAAGTGTGAGGGTGCGAAGGCCAGCGTAAGTATTAACGGTGATGCTTACCGAGTCGACGTCGCCCACCTCTGCTAATGGTAGCGAAGCATATTGTCGCACGGTGTAATATTGTGGCACGCCAGCCTGGTCGTGATACAGCGTGAAGCGGGCCGTGATGCGACCGTCGGCATGCAGTTGTGGGCCGTTACTCACCAGCATTACCAATTGCACACCAGCCTCATCATCCGTAGTGGTGCCCGCCTTAATGGCCAAGCACAGGTTGATATATTTATTGTTGGTCGACCTCCAACTGCTTTCAACGTTCAGCGGGTCGGTCTTTGGGGCTTTCACCTTATCGGGCGACACGGGCAGCAAGGTAAGCACGCGCGACAACTGTTTTACGGCAAACGTCTGACAGTCGTAATACACCTGCACACGATACACCGAGTCGGGTGTCGTCATCCACCGAGCGCCCACGGTAGAAGCAGGAACAATGCGTGTGCCCTCGTCGGTAAGGAAAGCATCAACATGACATTGAGCATCGCTGTGCGCATCGGCAAAGTCGCAGCGCAGATACGACAACGAGCCATCGCCCGTGTCGTAACTGTCGTGCTCACAGGCTGTGGCCAATGCTGTGAAAGCCATGGCCACGCCTATGTATAAGCCGTATAACAGGATGCTATTCAGTTTCATGTATCTGCTGATATCTGCCGAGCGATAAAACATTACGCCTTGCCCACCACAGCCATGTGGTTGCGAGCAGGGTTAGCATACATGGTGAGTATGCGCTCACGCAAGAAGGGCACATCTTTGTTCGGAATGTCAATCTTAGCCAACTGTCCCTCAAGATAAGCCTCAAACTGCTGACGTTCAACATCGGAATAATGTTCCGCATACGTTTGTGCGCCCTCCAGAAGGTCGAGTGCCACATAGTTTGACGCATACAGGCGGTAGCCCTTAAATATTTCTTCGTCCATGTGCGTAGCCACGGCCTTAAAGAAGTCGGCCTTCGGCATATCCTCGGGCAGACTGTCAATCCATGCGTCGATACACGGAGCGGCATGATAATGAATATGACCCTTATAGCCCATAATACCTGTTTGCATGCTCACCACGTCGTCGTGTGCACTCTTCTTCCAGCCCTCCACATCGCGCTTCAGCTGAAACTCGGCCGCCTTCAAGAAGTCGCAGGGATCAAACTCGTAGCTGATGGCCAGTGGCACCAGGTGCAACTGCTTAATGCGTTCGCGCTCAGAGCCTTCGCCACCCATTGCCATCATCTTGATGATAGCCTCTTGCGTGCGGTCGTTCGAATCTTTAGCACGTCCTTCGCGCTGTGCTATCCACACGTTATCATGCTTTTGCGCGATGACGAGGTGCATATAATCAGACATACGCTTGCTTGAGAGCAGCATCTGACGCATGGTGAGCGCGCGCTCAACAATGAACGATTTGTTCACGCGCACCAAGTCTTTCACCCAAGGCAACGACAATAAGTTGTCGCCAATAGCAATCTCGCAAGTGGTGGTAAAGCCCGCATCAATAAGCAACACCGAGAGCAGCGCCGAGTCGAGCACAATGTCGCGATGGTTGCTTACGAAGGTATAGCGCCCTGTGGTGTTGATAGCCGACACGTCGATATCGCAACCCAAGCTTGCCTTTGCCAACAGCTGCTGCAAGAAGCCGTAGCAGAACGCCTTTTGAAAGTCGAGATTGGTGGCACACGCCTTCATCTTGGCTGCCAGTGCCTCGAAGGGCACGCCAGAAAACACATAGCCTATCACAGCTTTAAACTGTGGGTCGGCCAAGAGGCGGTCGTACACGGCGGGCAACTCTTCGGGCTCAAAGGGCCGAATGTTGTCGTAAGGGGCTAATAATTCATTATTCATAATTCATCATTCATAATGGCCGAAGGCTTTGGTAGCAGCTTGTCTACTTGTCAACTTATCAACTCGTTTACTTACAGCATAATGACCGAAGCCGACGACACAAAATTAGAAACTAAGACAACTGGTTCTCGACGATGTCAGAGAGCACCTCTTTGATGTCGAGGCCAGCGGCACGCACCTGCTGCGGTATGAAGCTGGTGGCCGTCATGCCGGGTGTAGTGTTTATCTCGAGCATATTTATCACGTCGTTGCCTTCAGCATCTTTCGAGATGATATAGTCGATGCGGATGATGCCATTGCAATGCAAGAGGTCGTAGATGTGGCTGGTTTCTTCGGCCACACGACGAGCAGTATCGTCTGAGAGGCGAGCGGGCGTAATTTCTTGCACCTGACCATTATACTTAGCATCGTAGTCGAAGAATTCGTTCTGTGTCACCACCTCGGTAGCGGGGAACACCACACTCTTATCCTTCGTCTTATAGCAGCCGATAGAAATCTCGGTGCCTTTAAGATAGCTTTCTACCATCACCTCGCTGCTTTCCATAAAGGCCACGCGCAAGGCGGGGGCCAACTGGTCGGCGTTCTTCACCTTCGACACGCCGAAGCTGCTGCCATCGGCGGCGGGTTTCACAAAGCAAGGCATGCCCACCTTCTCGGCAATCTCTTCGTCAGTATATTTATCTTCTTCGCCACGACGCAGCAAGATGCTCTGTCCCACGTTCACGCCCATACCGCGAAGATAATTGTTCAATACATATTTGTTAAAGGTCATTGCCTCAACCAGCACGCCACTGGTGCTGTAAGGAATGTCGAGCAGTTCAAAGTAGCCTTGTATAATTCCGTTCTCGCCCGGAGTGCCGTGAATGGTGATGTAGGCATAGTCGAACACCACCTTGCGTCCATCTTGCAGGAACGAGAAGTCGTTCTTGTCAATCTTGGCAATGCTGCCATCCGTAAAGTTAACGTGCCAGTCGTTCTTCTTTACGTCGACCACATACACGTTATAACGTTCTTTGTCGAAGAACGAATACAAACCCTGAGCTGAACGTATCGATACGTCGTGCTCAGACGAGTCGCCACCGCAAACGATGGCAATGTTTCTTTTTAAGATTTCCATGTTATCTCTAAATCAATATCTTATTGTATACTAAAAGTATCGGTGGTGGTACCATTGATAAAGGCGCGCCACTTTTCAATCAGCGCCTCCAGGTCGGTGGGCAGATCCGAGGTGAAGTCCATTTGCTGATACGTCTTCGGATGCAGGAAGCCCAGTGTGCGGGCATGCAGCGCCTGACGGTTGCATAGTTTAAAGCAGTTTTGAATAAAAGCGCGATACGTGGTGCTGCGGTTGCCGCGCAATATCTCGCAGCCACCATAGCGCTCATCGCCAAAGAGCGGATGCCCAATGTGCTTCATGTGAGCACGTATCTGGTGCGTGCGTCCTGTTTCAAGAATACACTCAATGAGTGTGACGTATCCGAAACGCTCAATCACGCGATAATGCGTTACGGCGGGTTTGCCGATACCCGAGTCGGGTGCCATCACCGTCATGCGCAGTCGGTCTTTCGGGTCGCGAGCAATGTTGCCTTCAATGCGTCCCTCGTCTTCAGTAAAGTGTCCCCAAACCAGGGCGTTATAGCTGCGGTGCGTTGTTTTATTGAAGAACTGCAAGCTCAGGCTCGTCTTCGCTTCAGGTGTTTTGGCCACCACCAGCAGGCCGCTGGTATCTTTGTCAATGCGGTGCACCAGTCCCACCTCAGGGTTGTTGGGGTCATACGATGGCACGTCTTTCATGTGCCAGGCAATGGCGTTTACCAGCGTGCCATGAAAGTTGCCAGCGCCCGGATGCACCACCAGACCAGCAGGCTTGTTCACCACCATCAGTTGGTCGTCCTCATACACAATATCGAGGGGCATCTCTTCAGGCTCAATGGTGCTATCGTGTCGTGGTCGGTCCAGCATCAGCGTCACCACATCACCAGCGCGCACCTTATAGTTGCTCTTCACGGGTCGGTCGTTCACATGCACGAAGCCCGAGTCGGCGGCCCGCTGAATACGGTTGCGCGACGAGTGCGGCAACTTCTCGCACATAAACTTATCTACGCGCAAGGGCTGCTGACCTTGGTCGGCCTCAAAGCGAAAGTGCTCATACAGCTGTTGCGTCTCATCGTCAAGATCATCGTTATCGTTATTATTGTCGGTGTTGAAGGCTGGCACCATGTCGTCGGTCAGCACTTCATCGTCAAGATATTCTTCCATGTGTGTGATTATCGTTATTGTAAAGAGTGGATGGGGTGTGCGTGAGGGGGGTTACGGTTCAGCGTGCGTAGCCTCTTCATGCGGAGGCTGTGTCACCTCTTGAAAATCGTCAAAGTCGCCACCCTCGTCGGTGATGATGCCGCCGCTATCGTCGCCATCAACAAACTCTATGCCTTCGTCGTCGCCCAGCTGTCCGTTGCCCGCCTCGATGGTTACGGGGGTATCTACCGACACCTTATCGCCCGCTTGCAGATGTCGGCCGCCAGCCACCACGCCATACACCCAGTCGCGTTCGCCAGGCACAAAGCTGGGCTGCGTCAGGCGGAAGCCCATAGCGGTAAGTTTTGCCATAGCCTCGCGCAACGAGCTGTTGTCGATAATATCAGGAAGGGTGATTGATGGCGACTCGAGTGCATTGACAATAAGATACACAATGCGTCCTGCCTTCACGCGCATGCCCGCAGCTGGCGACTGTTCCAATATGCAGTCGGGAGCCAAGTTTTTCACATAGCCCGTATCGCTCACCACCACGGTAAGGCCCGCGTCGGCAAGAATGTGTTGGGCATCGGCAAAGGTTTTATGACGAACATCGGGTATGGGTATAGCCTCGCCATGATGGGTGTATGTGTTGAGGGCGATATTTACGGCCACACACGCCACAACCACCACTATGGCCATAGCAACAATATTAAGCCATAGGTACTTGCTTTTCAGTTTTCCGAGAAACTCAGATGTCTCCATGTATCCTTGTCGTATATATATGTATAAATAATGTGCAAACTTACACAAAATATCTGAATAACGTGCCTTTTACATGAAAAAATAGTAATTTTGTATGCAGTTGACGAGCAAACAAAAAACTTATACAACGATTGAAATAACACTACATACACGATAACTGATGGAAACAAGCGAACTGTACAAACTGTTTCAGCAGCACCCAGTGGTGACTACCGACAGTCGCGACTGCCCTGAGGGCAGCATCTTCTTCGCGCTGAAAGGCGCATCGTTTAATGGCAACAAGTTTGCGCAAGCAGCCCTCGACAAGGGGTGTGCCTATGCTGTGGTTGACGAGGCCGAATATGCCACCGACAGCCGTTGCATATTAGTGCCCGACTGCCTTCAGGCATTGCAGCAGTTGGCCCACTACCACCGTCTGGCCTTGGGCACACGCATCATAGGTATAACGGGCACCAACGGCAAGACCACTACCAAGGAGCTGGTGGCCGCTGTGCTGGGCGAGAAGTATAACGTGCTCTACACACAGGGCAACTTTAACAACGACATAGGCGTGCCCAAAACCCTGCTACGCCTCACCCCCGAGCACGAGATAGCCGTGGTAGAGATGGGTGCCAGCCATCCTGGCGACATCAAAACGCTGGTTGACATTGTTGAGCCCGACTATGGCATCATTACCAATGTGGGCCGCGCACACCTTCAAGGCTTCGGCTCGTTTGAAGGAGTGGTGAAGACGAAGGGCGAACTGTACGACTACCTACGCACGCGCACCGACAGCACCGTGTTTATTGACAACGACAACCCCCACCTCATGGGCATAGCACAAGGGCTGAACCTGGTGCGATACAGCAGCGAGACCGATGCCCACACGCCCTATGTATATGGCTGGGTGACGGGCTGCAGCCCCTTCCTTCAGTTCGACTGGCGCCACCAGGATGGCGCCCTTCACCACGTCGACACACACCTCATAGG
>CAKQFW010000071.1 GCA_934230965.1 uncultured Prevotella sp. | reverse complement strand
GAGCAGATTTGCATTTGGGGCGAGCGCGTAGGCGTGCCTGTTATCAAGCAGCAGATGGGCTCTGACCCCGCTTCGGTAGCTTTTGATACCATCTCGTCAGCCAAAGCTAATGGCGCCGATGTGGTAATTATCGATACCGCCGGACGTCTGCACAATAAGGTGGGCTTGATGAACGAGCTGAAGAAGATTAAGGAGGTAATGAAGAAGGTGGTTCCTACCGCTCCTGACGAGGTGATGCTGGTGCTGGATGGCAGTACGGGCCAAAATGCCTTTGAACAAGCAAAACAGTTCTCGGCCGTTACTTCAATCACATCGCTGGCTATCACCAAACTTGATGGCACGGCCAAAGGTGGTGTGGTGATAGGCATCAGCGACCAGCTGAAGGTGCCCGTAAAATATATCGGTCTGGGCGAGTCGATGGAGGCTCTGCAGCTGTTCAATAAGAAACAATTTGTTGATTCTCTCTTTGATAACAAATAAACAATGAAAAAAGGACACGTTGACGTTATAACCATGGGATGTTCGAAGAACCTCGTCGACAGCGAGAGCCTCATGCGCCAGTTTGAGGCTGCAGGCTATCACTGCTCACACGACCCGAAGCATCCCTCTGGAGAGATTGCTGTTATCAATACATGTGGCTTTATTGAAGACGCTAAGCAAGAGAGCATCGACACTATTCTTGAATTTGCCCAAGCTAAGGAAGAAGGCCGACTGAAGAAGCTGTTTGTGATGGGATGCCTGTCGCAGCGCTATCGTAAAGAGCTGGAGGACGAAATACCACAGGTAGACAAATATTATGGCAAGTTTGACTATAAAAATCTGATAAAAGACCTGGGCAAGAATGTAGAACCGTCGTGCAATGGGCAGCGCGTGCTTACCACGCCGCGTCACTATGCTTACCTAAAGATTAGTGAAGGCTGCGATCGCCGTTGTGCCTACTGCGCCATACCTATCATTACGGGTAAACATGTAAGCCGACCTGAAGCTGAAATACTTGACGAGGTGCGCGAACTGGTAAAGCAAGGCGTGAAAGAGTTTCAGATTATTGCCCAAGAGCTTACTTATTATGGTGTAGACCTTGATGGCAAACGCCATATCGCAGAGCTGATAGACCATATTGCCGATATTGACGGTGTGAAGTGGATACGCTTGCATTATGCTTATCCAAACCAGTTTCCGCTGGAGCTGCTCGACGTGATGGCTGCTCGCCCCAATGTGTGCAAGTATCTTGATATAGCATTGCAGCATATCTCTGACCACATGCTCACACGCATGCACCGCCATGTAACAAAGCAAGAAACGATGGACCTCGTAGCCGAAATTCGCCGACGTGTGCCTGGCATACACTTGCGCACCACGTTGCTGGTGGGCTTTCCTGGCGAAACTGATGCCGACTTTGATGAGCTGATGGAGTTTGTGCGTTGGGCTCGTTTCGAACGTATGGGCGCTTTTGCCTATTCGGAAGAGGAGGGCACTTATAGCGCCGAACATTATGAAGACGATGTGCCAGCTGAGGTAAAACAAAGTAGACTTGACCGCTTGATGACTTTGCAACAACAGGTGAGCACCGAGGTTGAGGCCGCAAAGGTGGGCACCGATATGCGTGTTATCATCGACCGTAAAGAGGGCGAATACTATATCGGACGTTCTGAATTCTGCTCGCCCGAGGTTGATCCCGAGGTGCTGGTGTCGGCAGAAAAACGTTTGCGCGTGGGCTGCTTCTATAACGTACATATCAATGATAGCGACGAGTTTGACCTCTATGCTACGCCAGTAGAAAAATAAGGGTCGTAACCACAGTCATAATTATTCTATTCCTTTCTCTATGAATAACAAAGATTTCATCACTGAATTGGCTCAGCGTACTGGTTATACGCAAGACAATACTCAAAAGCTTGTGAGGTGCGTGATTGAAACAATGGCGTCTTATTTTGACGAGGGCGACAATGTTTCAATTCCCGACTTTGGAACTTTTGAACTGAAAAACCGGATGGAACGTATTGTTGTAAATCCGGCTACAGGGCAACGTATGATGGTGCCGCCAAAACTGGTGCTGAACTTTAAGCCAGATGTTTCAATGAAAGAAATGTTGAAGAAAGGGGGCACTGATGACGAACGTTAAACGTGTAGACCTGACACGCGATGTCATGGCCAAGTATGGTCTTGACAAGGAGGCTGCTGAACGCTTTGTGCAGCAGATGTTTGCCGTGCTGCGCGAAGGAATAGAACGAGAAAAGAACGTGAAGGTAAAATCGCTGGGAACGTTTAAGATAACGAGTGTAAACGCTCGCGAAAGTGTTGATGTAAACACTGGCGAACGTATCGTTATTGATGGACGCAATAAGATAACCTTTACGCCTGATGTGGTGTTGCGCGATAGGGTGAACAGTCCGTTTGCTCAGTTTGAAACAGTGGTGCTGAATGAGGGGGTTGACTTTTCGCAAACTGAGCCAGAAACTGAGGCGAGCGATACGATTGATGAAATAGATAATTCTTTAGATGTAGAAGAAGGTGTAACAACAGACGAGGTTGAAAATAACGCAACCGAGGAAATTGTGCCTAAAAAGGATAATGAGGCTACGGCTGCTCATGTTGCTGCTTCGGCTTCATCAACTTCTGCTCCTACTATGGAAAAGCCAGCTTCGGTTATAGAGAAGTCGACGGCTGTTTCAGAAAAACCCGTTTCAACGTCAACAGAGGCTGCCTCTACTTCAGAAGCGTCGGTGCCTACTTCAGAAGCTTCAGTGCCTACCTCAGAAGAGGCTCCTTCTCATTCAAAGGAAACAACGGCTGGAGACATGGCGTCGCTCAATATCTCGTCATTGCATATTGCTAATGTGCATATTGATGCAATGCATTCGGGAGAGAAATCAGAAGATACTAACGCCGAGGCATCAGCTCAAACACAAAGTGTAGCAAGCTCAAAAGAAACTGAGATGCCCAATGCACGGGCTGTTACTGACCGTATTGAAAGATTGAAAGATGAAAACTTTGCTTTGAAGAACGAAAACAGAAAGCTAAAGAATTCATGCCGAAGATACGCTGTTCTTTACAAACGAGCCATGTGGATAATGGGTGTGGTTTCGGCAGTTGCTATTGTTCTTGTGGCTGCTGGCATTTGGGGCATCTATTATCACCTCTCAATAGAACAGCAAAACAAAACGCAGTTAGTTACACTGCAAAAAGATTATAATTTGCTGTCGAACCGTTTCCAGAAGTTAGTAAATGACAAGGATGCGCAAACAGAAGATGTTTCGTTTATGACGGCATCGGCTACTAACGCATCATCGTCAGCGAAAGAAAAGACTGCATCTGTTACTTTGGATGAGAAGGGTGCTGCTGCAAACCAAACGGTTAATGCAAGCACTACGTCTCCAGGCAATAACGTAACACCGTCGGCTGTTAAACCTTCGCGTGAAGAGGTAAAGAAGCCTGAGGTAAAGAAGTCTGAGGTGAAGGCTCCTGAGGCAAAAACTCCTGCATCTTCGGCTTACGATGCTGATCCGCGTGTGCGCACTGGTGCCTATCAGATTATTGGCATTGACAAAACGGTGACACTACGACAGGGGCAGACTCTGAAATCGATAAGTCGTGCCTATCTGGGCGAGGGCATGGAATGTTATGTCGAGGCCGTGAATAAGGGGCAGCTATCGGTAGGCGATAAGGTAAATATTCCTAAGCTTAAATTGAAAAAGAAACATTAACATCGAAGGCGCGCAAGAGGTTTGTCTTGGCGCGCCTTCTTAATTACGATATTATTATGATTATAGATTTTTCTGAAATCAATCCCGTTGATATCGACGGCTTCAAAGGAGGTAAGGGCATATTAACAGCCCGTAACTATGTAGACGAACAATGCAAAATAATGAAGCATGTGCTGGCTCCTGGCGCTTCAACAGGCTTGCACCGCCATGAGGGCAACTGCGAAATTATATTTGTGCTCAGTGGTGAGGCCACTATACACTACGATGGAAAAGTAGAAAAAGCCGTGCCAGGACAGGTGCATTATTGCCCCGAAGGTCATAGCCACTATATGGAAAATCTTACTGATAAGGAACTGGTGTATTTTGCTGTCGTTCCTGAATTGAGATAATCTTAAAAATAAACACCCTTTTGTTTTGCGTTATTTACTTTTTATGTTATCTTTGCATAACCTATTATGTAGGTAATGACATAACCTGACATTCATATTTACTAAAAACAACATATTTTATTATGGAAAATAACACAGAGCTTATTGCGCAGTGTGAGGCCAAAGCTAAACAGTGGCTTACACCGTCTTTTGACGAGAAAACACGTTCTGAAATTCAGAAAATGTTGGATAATACGGATAAAACCGACCTTATTGAAAGTTTCTATAAAGACCTCGAGTTTGGTACGGGTGGCTTGCGTGGCATCATGGGTGCTGGCAGCAACCGTATGAATATATATACTGTGGGCATGGCTACACAGGGCTTTGCCAATTATCTGAAGCTTAACTTTGCATCACGCGAAACCATCTCGGTAGTGGTATGCCACGATTGCCGTAACAACAGCCGCCTGTTTGCTGAAACCGTAGCCGATATCTTCTCGGCTAATGGCATTAAGGTATATCTGTTTGATGATATGCGTCCCACACCTGAGTGCTCGTTCGCTATCCGTCATCTTGGATGCCAGGCTGGTGTAAACATCACCGCTTCACACAACCCCCGCGAGTATAACGGCTACAAAGCTTACTGGGAAGATGGTGCACAGGTGCTTGCACCCCATGATACTGGCATCATCGACGAGGTAAACAAGGTTTCGATTGAAGACGTTAAGTTTGCTGGTAATAAGGAACTCATCCAGATTATCGGTGAAGACGTAGATAAGGTTTATCTTGAGCAGGTACATTCTATCTCTATTGATCCCGAAGTTATCAAGCGTCAGCATGACCTGAAGATTGTTTATACTCCATTGCACGGAACAGGTATGACATTGATTCCTCGTTCTCTGAAACTTTGGGGATTTGATAATGTGCATTGTGTTGAAGAGCAGATGGTTAAAAGTGGCGACTTCCCCACAGTGAAGAGTCCGAACCCCGAAAACGGTGAGGCCTTGACATTGGCGCTGCGCGATGCTAAAGCTATTGATGCTGACATCGTTATGGCCAGCGACCCCGATGCCGACCGCGTAGGTATGGCTTGCAAGAACGACAAGGGCGAATGGGTGCTGATTAACGGTAACCAAACTTGTCTTATCTTCTTGTATTACATCATTACAAACCGTATCAAGACGGGTAAGATGCAGCCCACCGACTTTATTGTGAAGACCATCGTTACCACAGAGGTTATTCGTAAGATTGCTGAAAAGCAGCACATTGAGATGCGCGACTGCTTTACTGGCTTTAAGTGGATTGCTCGTGAGATTGCTATCTCTGAAGGAAAGCAGCAGTATATCGGTGGTGGTGAAGAGAGCTACGGTTTCATGGCTGAAGACTTCGTTCGCGATAAGGATGCTGTTTCGGCTTGCTCTCTGCTGGCAGAAATCTGCGCTTATGCTAAGGATCAGGGCAAGACGCTTTACGACTTGTTGATGGATATCTACATCGAGTATGGCTTCTCAAAAGAGTTTACAGTAAACGTTGTTCGTCCTGGTAAGACCGGTGCTGATGAAATTAAGGCTATGATGACTCGCTTCCGTGAGAACCCGCCCACTGAGCTCGGTGGTAGCAAAGTGGTGGTTTGGAAAGACTACCAGACACTGGAGCAGAAGAACGCTGATGGTTCGGTCGTAAAATTGGATATGCCCGCTACCAGCAACGTATTGCAGTGGTTCTGCGACGATGATACAAAGGTTAGCGTACGTCCGTCAGGAACCGAGCCCAAGATTAAATTCTATCTTGAGGTGAAAGGCACCATGAAGTGTGCTGGATGCTACGAACGTTGTGATGCTGAAGGCACCGAGAAGATTAAGGCTATCATGAAGAGCCTTGGCTTAGACGATTAATCACGAGATTGATAAACAATAAATGTAGCAAGTGTGTTGGAATTTGTTCCAGCACACTTGTTCCTTTTTCGGTAACAAAGATATGATGATAAAGAAATATTTAAGGATAATATTGGCTGTTATAGCATTGTGTTGTTTGCCTTATAATTCTTTCGCAGCTACGTCAGCGAAGGATTTGTGGGTGAATATGCCTGACTCTATCGCACCTTATCTTAATCAAAAATTGCGACTTGAGTGTGCCGACCTTTATGAGATGGGTGCTAAAGCTGAAGTGCGTAATCTGCTGAAAGGTATAAGTAAAATAGACACCTTGTCAGCCAATTATCTGCAAGCCCAGTTGAATGAGGCTTGTTCGTTGCAACTGGGCGTGTTGCCTCGCACTGAGGGCGACAGCGTCATATGCCTTGTAAAGACTTTTGCTGGCCCTGAAAAGGAAAGTAGTGTGCAAATATATTCAATGCAATGGCAGTTGTTGCAAACAATGTCTTTTTCTTTTGATTCGTTTGTACAGAAACCCGATACGATGTCGGCCAAACATTACGAAGAAATACTTGCTTCTGTAGATCATTATTTCTTTGAAGCAAAGCTCGAACCACAAAGCCAATGCTTGCTTGTTCAGGTAAATACAGCCTGGAATTTTACCGATGAAGATAAGGCATTAAGAGCCTTGCTCTTGCAAAGAAAATATAAATGGGATGGAAAAATCTTTAAATAATGTTAGTATATTTATACTAAACGCAAAATAATTGGCATACATGAAATAAATTCGTAACTTTGTATCGTGTTTTTCATGGTATTAGATTATTAAGGTTAAGAAAATTGGTTGTCGTGAGACAGTCAATTTTTTTTTGCCCTTATTTGTGCTATCCTTTTTGCTTACAGTTGCTTATCGCTGTTGCCGCATTGCTTATCGCTGTTGCCGCATTGCTTAAAGATGTAGCCCCATTTCTTAAAGATATATTCCCATTGTTTATATATGTATACTTATCGTTTATATATGTATACCCATCGTTTATAGATGTATACCCATCGTTTATAGATGTATTCCCATTGTTTATAGTGTTGCCTCTCAGCTTAAAGATGTAGTTGTTATTCAGCAGAGAAATCGGCAACAGTTTTACGATACATGCTAAATGCTCTTACACGAGATACGTAGCCAATGAGGATGTTGTTGATGTCGACAATAGGAAGATAGTTAGTATTTGTGGTTTCAAACTTTTTCATTACCTCTTCCATCTTGTCATTGTTTGTGAGTCGTGCCGCCACTGGTGTCATGATTTGGCTTACATGAAATTTTGAATAAAGCTCGATGCGGAACATGATGTGTCGGATTTTTGTAATATCTACTTCGCCCAACAAAGCGCCAGCGCTGTCCAGCACGGGTATAAAACTTGAATGGCTCTTGCTAATAACGTTTACGAGCTTGCCTAACGGCATATCAGGGCTTACGGCTATATAGTCCTTATCAATAACACTTTCAAGGCTCATAAGCGTTAGTACTGACTTGTCTGTGTGGTGGGTGATGAGCTTGCCTTGGCGTGCCAAACGCATGGCATAAATGCTGTGAGGCTCAAAGAGGCTGATGGTCATTACCGAACTGGTGCTGACAATCATCAAGGGGATAAACAGGTCGTATCCGTTTGTTATTTCAGCAATAAGGAAGATGCCAGTAAGAGGGGCATGCATGACACCCGCCATGACACCCGCCATGCCTAACAATGTAAAGTTTTTCTCAGGGATGTAGATGCCTACCTGATAGATGTTCCACAGACGAGCGAAAAGGAAACCACTGAAGGCTCCTACGAAAAGAGAGGGGGCAAATGTACCACCACAGCCACCGCCGCCATTAGTTGCCGACGTAGCCACCACCTTTGTTAATACCACTAACGCAACATACAGAATGAGCAGATTGCCGTGTCCGTAGAAGAGCGAATTGTTGAGCAACGCGTCCCAATCGGCCTCAGTATTACTATTTAGTAAGATGTTAATGGCGTGGTATCCTTCACCATACAATACAGGGAAGAGGAAGATAAGCGAGCTCAGTATCAAGCCACCCAACATAAGTTTGCCGTATCGTGAGTTCTTCATCTTGGCAAATACGTTCTCGCATACGGTCATGGTGCGAATGAAATATAAGCTTACCAACCCGCAAACAATGCCTAACACGATGCTGGCAGGCACGCGCTCAACAATCCATGCACCATCAAGATGGAAGGTGAACAGCGAGTCAGACCCCATAAATATATAGGTGAAGCATGTAGCTGTAACGCTGGCCACCAGGATGGGTAGTAACGATGCCATGCTAAGGTCAACCATAAGCACTTCAAGTGTGAACACTAATCCTGCTATAGGTGCTTTAAAAATGCCTGCAATGGCTGCGGCAGCACCGCATCCTACCAGCAGCATTAGTGTTTTGTTATCCATCTTGAACAGCTGTCCAAGGTTTGAACCGATGGCTGAACCTGTAAGAACAATAGGGGCCTCGGCACCCACCGAGCCACCAAATCCGATGGTGATGGCCGAAGCGATGACCGATGTCCAACAGTTGTGTCGTTTCAGTCGAGAACGTTTCGACGAAATGGCATACAAGATACGAGTGATACCATGCGAGATATTGTCTTTAACAACATATCTAACAAATAGCGAGGTTAAGAAAATGCCGATAACTGGAAAACCAAGATACCACCAGTTATATGAGCTGTTGCTGAAATGTGAGGTCAATAATACCTGTATCTCGCTGATGATGAAATGCAGAACAAACGCAGCCACAGAGGCGAAGAAGCCGATTGCAAATGCAAGGATAATGGTCATTTGTCGGTCGGTGATATGTTTCTCTCGCCATATCAACAACCTTTTAAGCAACTGTTGTTGCCATGCTTTTCCTTCAGTGCTGTTTGGTGTATCGATAATTGTTGCTGCCTGTTCCATTTCGTTCTTCTCTATCTTGTTATTTGCGTATAATGGCTACAGTGCCATTCTTCTCTAATTTTATGATGCTGCTGGGGGTGTGAGGTTTGTGCTCTTGTCGGCGCGACCAACATACATAGTCGACAGCGTTCAGCAGTTCTTCGCTAATATCGCAATAGTTTTGTGCAGCAGGCTCGCCACTAATGTTTGCGCTGGTGCTTACCAACGGCTTTTGAAAACGGTAGCATAGCTCTTTAGAGAAAGGCTCTTGTGTGATGCGCATGGCAATAGTGCCATCCTTGGCTATCAAGTTGGGTGCGAGGTTTACTGCATCGTCAAGAATAATGGTAGTGGGTTTTGTGGCCAATTCAAAAATATCCCATGCTACATCGGGCACATTACGTACGTAGCGTTGCAGTCGGGCATCTGAGTCTACTAAACAGATGAGTGCTTTTGAGTCGTCGCGATGTTTTATTTCATACACTTTCTTTACGGCTTCGGGGTTTGTAGCGTCGCATCCTATTCCCCAAACAGTGTCGGTGGGATAAAGAATTACCCCTCCGTTTCTAAGTGTTTCAATGGCTCTTTTAATATCTTCTTGTTGTGTCATCTTTATATAATATTAATCTCCAATAATTATCAATATAGTGTTGCCTCTTTATCGATATACAGTTATATCTCTATAAATGCAGAGATATTATTCAATAGATATTGAGTTGTTATTCAATACATATTGAGATAAATCTCTGTATATAACAGACGTGTAGCACAAAATTAGAAAAATAATTTTAACTATACAAGTTTTTGTTTTGTTTTTCTAAATGTGCTAACGCCTTTATAAGTGGAGTTATAC